>NZ_JANPLK010000077.1 GCF_031426495.1 Gemmatimonas sp.
TCCCACGAAGTACGCCGAGATGCTGGGCGAACTGCTGCGCACACATGGCTCGCAGGTGTGGCTGGTGAACACCGGCTGGAGCGGCGGCGCGTACGGCGTGGGCTCGCGCATGAAGCTCGGCTACACACGCACGATGGTGCGGGCTGCGCTCGACGGCTCGCTGGCCAGCGCGAGCTTTGCCGCCGATCCGATCTTCGGTTTGAACCTGCCGAACGCGATCGATGGCGTGCCAAGCGACGTACTTGATCCGCGTCGCACCTGGTCCGATGGTGCCGCGTATGACGCGCAGGCGAGTAAGCTTGCGGGCATGTTCCGTGAGAACATCACGAAGTTCGGCGCGGCCGTGTCGCCAGCGATTTTGGGCGCGGGTCCGAAGGGCTGAGGTTATTCTCAGTTTGCTTGTGATTTGAATTAAACCGCCCCGGAGCATTCAGCTCCGGGGCGGTTTTCTCGTAGATCGAGGACAACTGCTTTACCGCGAATTGGCGCGAATGACCGCGGATGATTCTCGATCAATCACGTGAGCGATCTTGGCTATCGCGACCTCGAGCGTCGGATGCCCCTGTCGACTCGGGAGGAGGGCACGGCAACGACGCAGCTGCCGTGGGGTTTGTAAATGCCATCACGAGAAGCGTGAATGGCGGCGACTGTCCACTGAAGTTCGTTATGTACACCACCAGCGAATCACCGACCCAGAGTGTCGCAGTCGCTGTTCCCGTGGGCGTCTCAAATACCGCACACGATCGAGACTTGAGGCCGCGGACAGAGAACTGCGTGGCGAGTGAATCGACCACGCCTTTCGCGTCGCTCGCGCCGGTGAACGCCCTTTCCCACATGACCGAGTGCGAATCCTGCGCGTTTCGTATCGTCGAAACCTTACCAGCTGCGGGCCGCGATGGATTAGTCCAGTCGCACACCAAAGTTCCAGGGCTGGCCCCGGCCGGCTTGATCGGAGCGCACGCTGGTGACACAGTACCGCTGCTCCAAGCACGCGCCAGACTGTCGAGGGTGCCGGAGAATGCCTGCGCTTGGCACGCCCCCGAAGCGACGGGCAGCAGCGCTAAGGACCAGCAAAACCGCAAGGAGAACTTGCTAGCGGCCTGCGCGCCGAAGCCGGGAACAGTCACTCTTGCTGCTCTCCGCAAGTGGTCACGACCACCGGGATGTCGATCCATGTCGCACCCCCGTCAAACGATATTTCCCATGTCTCTTTATTGCTGATGCAACCGAGCGAAAACCCGCCGCCGCCGCCAGAGTTCGGGACGTACACGCTTCCCAACGAAGGCGGCTGAACGACGATCGGCAGCTGGCAGAAGTTGCCATTGTAGTGTAGCCTCATCACTCCCAATGCGATCGACGAAGCCTTCGTTTCGGCCCAGGTCATGCCACTGCTGATGTACAGATTTCGAACATCCTGGAGTGTTATGTACGGGCGCCCCTCTCTCCAGACGAGTCGCATTGCCGGAATACCTTGAATTCCGCGAATCGACTGAAAGAGGTTGGAGCGAGTCGACGCGTATGACGCCCTATGAGCTCCGATGGCAGCCGCGATAGACGGACAGTCCGGACTCCATTCACCAGAGAGCAATGCGGCGGCAACCGGGTCCAGTTTTGTTTCAATCCGGCTTCCGCGGCGACGAATCAGCGGAGATGGAATACTATCTTCTTCGGAGATCGCGGTACGCTCGGCGTAACCGCCGGAATTTTCCCAAGGATCCAACACGCTGGTTGCATCGGCATTCAAATCGCCCTCGCGAACATCTCTGACGCCCGCGACAATCTCACTAAACAATTGGGGGTCATACTGCAGCCAAACGCGATTTGCACCACCTGCGTCCGAAATACTGAGCTCTCCGGTCACTGGGTTCACGTGCAGCTCAGTAACTCCATCCGAGACACCGTCCGCGATCGTGACGGTTCGACGTGCCCTAAGTCCAGAGTCGATCTCTGACGAAGGCATTCCAGTGGGACTGCGCTCGGCACATGCTACCAAGCTAGCGAGCAACAAACTCGCCGCGGACTTTCGGACATCGATTAATCAACGCATTGGCAACTACTCCTCTAGAAAGTGAAGTCGGGACGCATTGTCGTCACCGAGCTGAACTGTGCTACGCCGCAATTTGGGAACGGCATCGCACTCAATCTGCGCAGACCAGTCAGGCGTCAGCGCGCACGTAGTTTTTACATCGAATAGCAAGAATTGTCAACAATCGGTTTGCGTAGTTCCATAGCAAACGGCGCCGGCGTTGTAACGAAGCTGTAGGAAATGGCCAGCGGCATGCCAATTCGGCAACGAAACGTTTCGGCATGCGGCGAGTTTGTCTTGCATCGAATGCGGTGTTGTTCCGTCTCGCTGTCGAGCAACCACCATCGCCTGCTTTACATCCCTTCGAGACGAATCTGCGGTTCTGAGCGTCGACCTCGCGCGCAAGTTGCTGCCTGGGACGTTCGAGCACGCGCCGAACCACCTGCTTGATCGCGAAGTGCATCTGGCGAGCTTCTACGCGCGCTTCAATAACGATGCGACCTGCGCGCCGGGGTACCCGCCGGTCATGCGGCGCAAGGTAGTGCACTCTGAAGGCATCGTGCGCGGCTGGGCAATTGAACGGGTGAGCCACGAGCAAGTGAGGTTCATTGCGTCGTGCGCCATGACCGCGCCCCATTTCACCACCATCACCCACTTCGTGAGCTCGCCGCGCGACGACATCGCGCATGTGTTCCGGGCCGTGCTGGCGGTCTTCGACGGCCATGGCCTGATCCCGCCGCGAGATGTTTGCGATTGATGGCGCGCAGCTGCCGGTGAATGCGTCGAAGCATCGGAACGGGACTCGCACCGAGTTTACGCAGCGGGCCGAAGAACTGGAGGCGGCCCGACTTCAAAGGCCAGTTTCGGACGCGTGACGGCATCCACTGCTATCCGCTCAGCATCGCGGATCACCCTAGTCGTTCGTGCTGTGCTGCCAAATCTCTCCCGACGTGAAAGCCGACGATGTCCACCGTCAGCTGCGGCTGCTGTTGCGGCGGCACGCGCTGCCCGACGCGATCCGCAGTGATAGCGGCGCGCCGTTCGCCTCGAATGGCACTCATGGCTTGAATCGCTTCAACGCCCGGTGGTTGCAACTCGATATCGTGCATCAACGGATTGCGCCCGCGAGCCCATTAGAGAATGGGGCGCGCGAACGGCTGAATCGCGTGCTGAAGGCGCGAGTCGCGTAACCTGCCACGGCAAACGTGAACTTGCAGATGCGCGTGTTCAACGCATTCGTGCCGCCGTACAACGAGGTCCGGCCCCATGAGGCCCCGAATGACGAGACGCCGGCCTCGCGCCGGCATCCTTCCACGCGTCCATTCCCCACGCGCATCACCCCACCCACCTACCCCTGGCACGTCGAGGGGCGACACATCAGCAGCGCTGGCACCATTCGTCTGCACAATGGCCAGCATTTTCTCAGTCGCGCACTCAAGAATGAAATGATCGGATTGGAAGAGACCGATGATGGCATCTGGAACGTGCTCTACTACCAAACCCTGCTCGGTCGATTCGACGAGCGCGCACGCACGATCACCGGCGCGCCGTCACTCAAGAAGAACTGTTTACCATATCCCCGGACAAAGTGTCACCTATCTTCCCGGCCGTTCAGCTTCGGGCGATCCGATGACATTAGCGTTGGTAGTATCCACACCGCCGCTACTATTAGCACCAGCGTCAGCACGAACATCATTCCGAAACTTGACGCGACTATGAAGAGTACCAAGCGAAGAGCGCCGCCGAGAATCCCGATGATGGCTCCCCTCCGGAGTCCTTCACCAATCAGGAGCCCGGCATAACAGGTGAGTATGTCCGGGATAAGCCGCGCGACCACCGGACCTAGAAAAACTGGCGAGATCGCGGCAGCCGTGAGCAGGCCGACCCCAGCGTAAACCACGCCAATGGCGCCAACGACCAGATGCGCGATACCAATGGCGGAGCTAATCCTTTCAGTGTCGGAGTTGGCAGCAGCATCGTGTCGCGCGCTGAAGCCAAGCCGCTTCGGTCGAGAGCTTCGAGACTGATCTGGAAGATTGGACATTGCGCCTCTGTTGATTTGATCGGCATAACCAGCATGTACGATAAGTCCCGAAGTCAGCCCAGCGCCACCGGCTGCTGGACCCTCGCCTGGGCTTGCCGTTTCCCCGGGTACAGCATGTCGGGGCGCGCGCCCACAGCGCCAGTGCGACGGCGCGCACGGTCCGATCCCCCACGGCCGCGACAGGCACGGCCTCGCGCTTATGCTCAGGCGAGAGCACTCGAGGTGTTTCTGGGACCGCAGGCGCTTTAACCGGCTTCCCTCTTCGTGCGGCCCTCATTGCTCACCTGAACCCTGAATTTGCCGACAGGCTTATCAAGGTGTCCACATTACTCTGGGAGGCTCAATGTCGGCTTGCGGACAGTCCGCGCGCGTCGTCGCGCTGCATTCATCCGCGGTCATTCGTGCCAATACGCGGTGATGCGATTGCTGTTCTTGCTTCGCGATCTCCAACAAGAACAAAACCGCCCCGGAGCATGCAGCTCCGGGGCGGCTCTTCGAATCAGAGGCGGTGCATCACTCCTTCCGCATCACCTTCTCGACGAAGAGCTGACGGCCATCGCGGGCGCCGAGGAAGATGGCGCCGTTGGGGCCGAAGCCGAGGAGCTGACGACCGGCGGGCAGCTTCACGCGCTCGATCATCTTGCCCGCCGGGCTAATCACGTCGTACACGAGCGGCGGCTGGTTCATCATCGCCGCCATCATGCCCATCGCGGCGGCCGGCATCGTGCCGCGCGTGGTGTCACCTGGCGTCCGAGCTGCGCCGGACGCCCGAGCCGCACCGGGAGCACCCGGAGCACCACCGGCAGCTCCAGGGGGCCCACCGCGGCCGCCCATGCCCCCCATGAACTGCGTCGCGAGCTGCGCCGAGAGGTTCGACGTGGCCGGAAGCACCCACAGGTTGCCATCGAAGTCGGCCAGCGTGGTGCCGGCGCGGATGGGCGGGTAGTAGTCGGGCAGCTTCTCAGCGGCCACGGGCTCGAAGGACATGCGGAATCCACCGCCACCGCCCGCGTTGCCGGCGGCACGCTCGGTGGCCGCCTTGGCCAGCGTCTGCAGCGAATCCACCAGCTTGGTCTTGTCGTCGTCGGTGATGCGCTTCCAGTCGAACGGCAGCTTGTCCGACGCGATGTGCGAACCATCAGGACGGTAGTAGTCCACATGGAAGTCGAGCACGCGCATCACGGCCACCGTGCCGTCGTTCAGCAGCGCCCAATCATCGGCCTGCGGCAGCGGATTGATCTTGATCGCGATCTTGGTGCTGCCGTCTTCGCCACGCGTCATCTGCGTTTCGTTCTTGGGCACCTTCACGAACGCCACCGTGTCCGCCTTTCGCGTGTCGAAGTTGACGCGAACGATAGGCACCGAGTCCGGCTGGCTCTGCGGGTTGAAGCCGCGACCGCCGGGGCCACCGAACGGCTGGCCGCCGCCCTGCCCGCCGCCACGGAACGCGGGATCGTCGCCGGCCGTGGGACGCGCGGGCTGTGCGCCGCCACGACCCTGCGGCTGGGTGTTGCCGCCCTGCCCCCCTTGCCCGCCCTGGCCGCCGCGACCACCACCGCCACGATCGTTGCCGCTGCCGAACATCATCGCCATGCCACCGCCGCCAGGACCGCCGCCGGCATTACCCTGGCGATAGTACAAGCGCCCCTGCTGATCGAAGGCGTGCGATCCGAGGTTCATGTTGGACAGCGTGTTCACATCGTTCGTACGCGGTGACGCCATCACGCGTACCGTCTTGCCGTCCTTGTTCAGCACCACCATCGACAGCGTGGCCGGGTCGACCACGATCGACGAGTCACCGAGGTACGGAATCAATCCGATCGGGCGCTGACCATACGGCATGAGCGCGCCCGCCGCGGTATCGGCCACGACCACCACGTTCTGCAACGTGGGGTCGAAGCGCAGCAGCTGACGACGCTGCACGTCGTTGATGAAGATCGAACCGTCGGGCAGCGCGCGCAGCATGTTCGCGCCGTTAATCGGACGCGTGGCCTTGGCCAACGGTGCCGTCACTTCCCGCACCGGCACCGTGGAGGTAGACGGCGTTTCCGGCGAGACCTGCGCCGACGCGGTCGATGCGGTGGCGGCCAGAATCGACACGCCAACCATCGCCCACGTCGCGGACTTCGTACGCGACACGCTCATGCGAGTACCACTCTGTAGTCGAGAGAAATTTCGATTCGTCAGGTCCGACATGATCAGTTGCCTCCTCGGCCACCGCCGCCACCGCCACCGCCACGACCCATGCCTCCCATGCCGCCACCGAACTGATTCCCTCCCGCCGTTCCCGACCGCAATCCCTGCAGGGTGCGCTTGTCGAGGAAGCCGACCAGAGACGCGGGGAGTATCCGGATCTGCGCCGGCGTCAACAGGCTCTTGATGCCCGGGGCGAACTTGATGAGCATGTCGACCGTCTGTTCACGAGCGTCCTTGTAGCGGCCGTACGCGTCGTCGTGACTGTACTTGTCGGGCAGCTCGGAGAGGAACTTGGTGACCGGATTCCAGATGCTGTCGGACCGGAGCACGAAGTAGCGGTTGAGCGTGGCGAGACTGTCGGCCTGCTTGCGCGTGAGCTTGAGCGTATCCGACTGCTGGAGCAGCTGCTGCATCGGGTTGATGATGCCGGACGTCGCCGTACCGCGCAGCTGCTGTAACGACGGCTTGTTGCCGGCGCGCGAACGACCACGATCGAGCTGCTGCAACAGCTGCTGCTGTTCGCGTGTCGGGCCAACGTCGATGCTCATCGTCATGGTGATCGACATCGGGGTGGAGCGGAGCGTGGTCTGCGCCGGACGTGTGGAGCCGAAGCGCTCGTTTACTTCATACTTGAAGGTGTTGTTCGTGGCATCGAAGCCGCGCACGAACAGCAGCTGGCCGCTCGGGCTCGGATTGGCGCCCCACCCCTTCAGTCCCGCTTCGCCGTTGATCAGGCGATCGAGACCATTGAGCGGATTGGCGATTTGCAGATTCAGGTTCGCGCGCTGCGGCAATCCGATCTTGAGCGAGTTGAACGAGATGTTCAGGTTGCCCTGCATCGTCCACGGGCTCGTGCAGGAGTTGCGGGAAGCGAACTGGCCGAGCTGTCCGCGCAGACAGGAGACCGCTTCACGCGTGCCGGTCGCCAGCAGGTTCTCGAGACCAGCCTTGAGCGCCGGATCGGTGACCGTGGCCGGATCGTAGATGAACGCGCGGTCGTTGCCGTAGCTGTCGCCGTTCACGTCCTGATTGATCGTGGGCGTGTAGTTGATGCCCGAGCGGAAGTTGCCGTTCCACGAGATGCGCACCGCATCCCACGCGTTGTAGCTGAATGAGTACTGGATCTGATGCCGCGAGAAAAACGCGCTCTTCGACCATTCCGTACCAGTCGGTGAGCCGACCGTGCTATTGAAGCCCAGGTACTGCTCACGCACGTCGGCCAGCACGTACGCCAAGCTCCAGTTGTAGTGCGAGTTGAACACCGCAGGGCGCAAGCTCATGTTGATCTGCTTGCTTTCCGACTCGAGCGTCGACGTCTGCCCGGTCACGCGGCCGAACGCGTCGGCGACGCGCGATTGACGCCACGCCACCTGACCGGTCGTCGGTACGATCGCGGCGGGGGTGACAAAGACGGGTCGGCCGAGTTCGTTCGCCAGCGTAAACTGCTGAATGCCCGGGAAGTTGAGATCCACACCGCCTTGCTGGCGCTGATTACGCGAATAGGTACCGTCCACCGAGAACATGAAGCGATTCTTGAGGACGGCGCCGGCCCACTGCAGGTTTCCGCGAATGGAACGCTGGGCCTGATAGTCGGGGACGAACAGTGTGATGTTCGGCGAGCTGTTGGCGAAGACCGTCCCGCTGGTGCCGTCGGCGCAGGTACGTGGGATGTTCGCCTCGTCTACCGCATACGCCGACCAATTCGGTCGCGGCGTCGCCGAACCAAAACAGGTGAGCTGCTGTAGCGCTGAGGGAAGCCCCGTATTGTCGATCGCGTTCGAGATGAGCTGAACGCCGGGGGTGTTCTGAAAGACGCCGACGCCGCCACGGATGACCGCGCGCGGCGCGCGGATCATGCCCGGAAGCAGTGCCATTTGATCGGCCTGTCCCACCGTCCACGAGAATCCGACGCGCGGACTTACGTAAAGGCGATTCGGCGTCTCGGCGTTGTCCAAGCCGAACGCCGACAGCACGGCGGGATTCGTCTGCGGTCCCTTCGAGAAATGATTGCCGTCCACGCGGACGCCGTACTGCACCTGCACATCGTTCGTGGGGCGCCAGGCATCGCCCAGCGACATGGCGCCCACGAGCTGGCTGCCGGTGCGCGTGCGCGGTGACAACGTCCGGGTAAATGAGGCCGGCGTGTTCGACTGCAGGTCGGTCAACGAGTTGTAGCTGAACGACCCGTATTGATTGAACGCGACGTTCTGCGAGAAGTCGTCGCGGCGCAGCTCACTGGTGAGCTTCACGCGATGACGGTTGTCGTTGGAGAACCACGACAGCGTGTTGTTGGCCGCCAACGACGCGTTGGTCGACGCCGTGTTCAGACTCGGCGAACCACCGAACAGCAAGCTACTGACCGCCGCCGACCCATCGACCAGCTGCGAGTTCACGCGAACCGTACCAGCCGGAAGAATCGCGAACGGATCAGATGCGTTGCGGCTCATGCTGTAGCCGATCGTGCTTTCGGTGAAGATGCCCTGGAAGCCGAGCAGGCCGCTGTGACGCGCCTGCAGGGCGCCGCCGTAGCTGTCGCGCGTGCCGTCACGCGTGGGCGTGAACAGACTCGCCGCGCCGCCACCGAACCCACCGAAGCCGCCACCACCGCCGCCCACCGGCGCCGTGCCCGAGTAGTTGCCCGATAGCGTGATCGCGAAGGTGTTGCCACGATTGGAATTGGCCTGCACGTAGTCGAAGCTGTTGAGGACCGTGGCGCGATTCACGATACGCTGCGGCGAGTACCCGCCCACGGTGATCGGCACGTTGCTGGACCCGAGAATGCTGAGCAAACGCGCGACGGAGTCAGCAGCCACGCCGGCCGTCTCGAAGCCCAGCGAGCTTTCGCTCAGGAGCGTTTGCAGGTCCTGCAAGCGACGATCGTACTGGAACGACGAGTTGAAGAAGGCGCGATCGGCCTTGATCGGTCCCGACGCCGAGCCCCCCAACGACATGTTCGTGTACTGCTGGCCAGTGGCGAGCCCGGTCTGGTCGAGCCACTGCATCTGCGGCGTAATCAGGTTGCCGCTGAGGGTGCGCCGGATGAAGTTCGAGCCGGAGCGCGTACGCACCTGCAACTGTCCACCGGAAAATCCCCCGCGCGACACGTCGTACGACGACGTGGCGAGTGAGGTGGAGACGCTGGCATCGCGCGGCAGAGCGGCATCGCCGAAGTTGAGGCCGTTGAGCTGCGTATTGTTTTGGTCGCCGCCCAGTCCGAATACCGAGAAGGCATCGGCGGCGCCGTCGGCGCCAAGCAGCAACTGTACGCCCGGAATCGCCGACGCCATCGCGGCCAAATCGCCTAACTGATCGGCGTTGAGGAAGCCGGCCGTCGCATCATCGACCGTCTTCTCGGTGCCCGACACATCGGAGACAGTATCGGTGCGCGAGGCCGCCGCCCGTTCCGTGACCTGCACGGCGTCGAGCGTGATCGTCGCCGGCGCCATGCGTGCATCGGCAATCAGGATTTCCTGATCCGCCGTGCGCTTCACCTGATAGCGACGGGGGCCGAGGCCGACGGCCGAGAACGTCACCCAGTAATCGCCTTCCCCGCCGGGGAAGGAGATCGTGTAGCGACCATTCTTGTCGGTGCGTGAAGAGCGGCTGACGTTGCCACTCAGTGTCGTCGCCGTGACGAGCACATTGGGGATCGCCTGCGCGTCGGTGCCGAGCACGCGGCCACGGATGATATCGACTGCCTGCGCGGCCAATTGCAGACTGCACACGAAGAGCAATCCGATGGCGCCGAGGAGCCGTCTGAGAAAGAAGGAGGTATGGGTCACGTCAATGTAGACGGGGAAACTGCACCCGCGTTAAGAGCGGATTTCGAACGTCTTTTCAGAGGGAAATTCGACGTCGGACTGCTTGAGCCAATTACACGGGGCTCGGTGATTTCGTTGACGAATTCGGCGAGTCTTCGCATCGACGGGGAACAACGTGGCACGACCCCCAATGGTGCCGTTTCGCGTTTGGGGACACTGCAGCAGCGCTTGGTCCCCGAGGCACTCGGGGACGTCCCCGACGGGGTCGCGCACCGCCGGATTGCTGCTGATGCCCCGCTGACGGCTCCGCTTCATATCTTTCGGTATGGAGATTCTTCGCGACCCGCTCTGGAACAACATCCGACTCGATCCGCTCGCGCTGGCACTGCTGGAAACGCCGGTGGTGCAGCGCCTGCGCTACGTGCGCCAACTCGGACTCGCCTTCCTGGTTTATCCAGGTGCGACACATTCCAGATTCGAGCACGCGCTCGGTGCCTGGCACCTTGCCGGCGTGGCCCTCCGCCTGCTCGAAGAACGCGGCGCCCTCGAGGGCATCGATGCGCGCGCCCAGCAGATCGTGCGAGCGGCGGCACTACTGCACGACGTCGGGCATTATCCGTTCTCGCATGCGCTCGAAGAGATCGGTGTCACGCACCATGAGCAGGTGGCGTATCCGCTGATCACCTCGGGTCCCGTGGCCGCTGTGCTGCGCCGCACCCTCGGCGAATCGGCCCCCGACGAAGTGTTCGCCCTGATCACCGGTCGCAGCACGGATGCGCTGCAGGGACTCATCTCGGGTTCGCTCGATCTCGACAAAATCGAGTATCTGAAACGCGACGCGACGATGTGCGGCGTGCCGTATGGTGAAATCGATGTGGATCGCCTGCTCAATTCACTGGTGATCGTGCAGACACCAGAGCGTACCACGCGCATGGTCGGCGTGCACGAGAAAGGCCTCTCAGCACTCGAGTCATTGCTGTTCGCGAAATACCAGATGTACCGCAACGTGTATTGGCATCATGCGGTGCGCAGTGCGACGGCGATGTACAAACGACTGGTCGCGGTCGCACTCGACTCCGGACATGTGGCATCGGACAAGGTCGCACAATTCACGGATGAAGGGCTGCTCGTACATCTCGATGTGCCCTCGTTGCCGACCGAGGCCCGCGCTATGCTGGACGGATTGCGCTTCCGTCGTTTGCATAAGCGTGCCTACGAGTGTCCCGCCGCTACCCTGGGGGAGGAGGTGGGCGAGTGGATCGCCAGCGATTTCCATCTCACGCGGCGCGTGGAAGATGCGTTCGCGCGCGAGCTTGGACTGCCGGCCGGCGCCGTGTTGCTCGACTATCCGGCGAAGACGCAGATGCTGGGGCTCGATATCCCCATGCAGCGTCGCGACGGTCGCGTGGAACAGCTCACGGCCGCCGGGTGGGAAGGTGCGATCAACTTGCCGCGGCTCAGCGAAGAACTCTACCGCAGCGCACGGCGGCTGCGTGTGTTCACCACCGATCGTGCGCCGGTTCCCGAAGCCCGCGTGCTTGCCGCACTCCGTGAAGACGCCGAGGTGGTGCGAGCCCGACTCGATGCCGGGACCGCACTCCTCGGTTAGACTTACGGTCAGGAGCCGCGCGAGCAGCGCGGCGCTCCGGCCTTCGCCGCTTCCAGCATCTCCACCGCTTCGGTGGTAATCGCCACGCCGCGGTTGCCAGCGTAGAACGTGCGGATGCCGGCGTGCAGCGAATCGCTGCTGACGCGGCCGCGCACACCGTGCGCCCAGTCGCGGATCTCGCGCGGTAGTTCCACAATGCACCCCACGTCGTTCCCATTGCTGTCCAGCAGCACGATGGTGGGCGTCGCGGTGCGACCGTCGAGCGAGCGATGCGAATCCTGCACGGGCCGGCCGTTCACCGGCAGCACAATGCGCAAGTCGAGCCCAGGTACCAACTCCGACAGCTTCGCCAGATAGGGCACGTTGTTCATCGAGTCGCCGCAGGCGTCAATGGCGACCACCAGCAGATGCCAGGTACCACCCACCGCCTTGGCGCGGGCCACCAGCGCGTCATCTACCCGCGCACTATCGGCCATTTTGAGCCACCCTTCCCGGCGCGCCTTGGCCGCGGCAAGGAAGTCCGGAAAGCTCTGCCCACTGTTGAACAACGACAGCAAGGTGCTGTCCTGCCCGATCACGCAGCCCGGGCGACTCGCCGCGACGGCAGACGTCGGCGAACCGGCGAGGGCGACGAGGGCCGCCGACAGTGCGGCCATGACGCGGGCGCGAAGTCGCGTGTGGAGCATCAGGGGCGGTCCGGTGAGCGGTGATCTGTCGGGCGCGTCTTCGTGCGCCCGTGTGCGTCAGCCAGTTTACGCCCGATGCCGCGGTAAAAGGCGGCATCGAGCGCCTTGTCGTCAGCCTCGAGCGACAGCGCGCATCGCTCGATCGCATAGAGGAGATTGCCAAGGTAGAGCTCGGCAATCTCCCCGACCGACGCCTCAGGCATGTGAAACGGCAGCCTGCTCGCCCGTGGTGCCGGTGCTGCCGGTGCCATGGACCTGAAGCACCTGCACGACGATGGCCGTGATGTTGTCGAGTCCACCGCGACGATTCGCTTCGGTGATCATCGCATCGACCATGCGCCCTGGGGTCTGCTTGGACTCGAGAATTTTCTTGAGTTGCGGATCCTCGACCATACCGGTGAGGCCGTCTGACGCGACGAGATAGAGATCGCCGTTCTGGATCTCACCCTGGAGCACGTCGGCCTCGACGGCGGCGTTGGCGCCCACGCAACGGGTAATCACGTTGCTGTAGGGGTGGTAACGCGCTTGCTCGGGGGTGAGGAAGCCGGCGTCGACCTGCTCCTGAACATAGGAGTGGTCCTTGGTGAGCTGGCGAAGGGCGCCATCCCGCAGGAGGTAGATGCGTGAATCACCGATGTGGCCGATGATCCAACGTCCCTGCCCGATCATGATGCAGGAGGCCGTCGTGCCCATACCCTGCTTGTCGGCTTCCTGGATGGTGCGCTCGTAGATGGCCCGATTGGCGGCCTTGAGCGCTTCACCCATACGAGAGAGCGGCGGGTTGCCGGTCAGGTCGCGGACATCAGTGAGGTCGCGCGCAACGATCTGCACTGCCATCTCGCTGGCCACTTCGCCTGCGGCGTGACCGCCCATGCCATCCGCAACGATAAAGAGCCCTCGCTCCTGATCGGCGTCCGCATAAAGGCTGTCTTCGTTGCCTGCCCGAATGCGCCCGACATCTGTGCCGGCGGCGACGGATAGCTGCACGTGGATAGGAAGAGGTCTGACCGAGGATGACGAATGGGACGTGGAGCAGAGAAGCGAAGCTACCCGAGAGTTGCGTCGGTTGGCAAGCGCGTCGCCGAGCTCGCCGACAGATCCGTGTCCCCGCCGGGGGGCGATTCCTCGGGCGGACGGGCCGGCGGATCGCCCGGATGGACGCCTTCCGGCTCGCCCACCTGCAATCGAAAGAGCCGATCGTAGAGGCCCTGACCGGCCAGCAGCGCGCGATGGGTGCCCCGCTCGACGACCTCGCCGTGATGCAAGACGAGAATCTCGTCGGCCTCGACGATCGTGCTGAGGCGGTGCGCAATGGCGATCGTGGTCCGGCCGCGCATGAGCTCCGAGACGGCCCGCTGAATCTCCGCTTCGATATGGGAATCCACCGCGCTGGTGGCCTCATCGAGGATCAGCAAGGCCGGGTCGGCCGCGACGGCGCGCGCAAAGGCGAGCAACTGACGCTCGCCGACACTGACCCCGCCACCACGTTCGGCCAGCTCGTGGTGCCAACCACCGGGGAGACGCGCGATCACCCGGTCGGCCCCTACCCGGGCGGCAGACGCGGCGAGCGTCTCGTCGTCGATGTCGGCATCGAGTCGGAGATTGCCGGCCACATCGCCGGCGAAGAGGAAGATGTCCTGCTGCACATACCCGATGACCGCGCGCAGCACGTCCACCGGGAGTTCCCGGATATCGACCCCATTGACCAGAATGCGCCCGCGCTGCGGCTCGTAGAAGCGGAGCAGCAGGTTCACGATCGTGGTCTTTCCGGCGCCGGTGTGACCGACCAGCGCGATTTCCTGCCCGGGTGCCACGCGAAAACTGACGCCCTTGAGCACCCAGCGGGCGGCCGACTCCGCAGCACCGGCCGCAGTCGGGCGGAGCGCGTCGGCCGCACGCTGCGAGGCGGGCGAGTGGTCGTCCGACACCCCCTGCTCCCGGTCGTACGCAAACCAGACATCCTCGAACGCCACCGTCACGCCGGCCGATCGGAGGGCGCCCACCCGCGCGTCCCGATCGGGCGTAGACGCCCCCCCGGCCGCCACCGGCGTATCAAGCAGGCCGAAGATCCGCTCCGATGCGGCCATGGCGGCCTGCAGGATGTTGTACTTCTCAGAGAGATCCTGGAGCGGCTGGAAGAAGCGACGGACGAGCTGCAGAAAGGCCGCCACCGTGCCGACCGTGATCGCGCTGCTCCCCACCCGGAAGCCGGCCGTCACGAGCAGACTGGCCAAGGCGAAGGTGGTGAGGAATTCGATCACGGGGAAATACAGGGCGTACACCCGGATCGACTTCAGATGCGCGTCGAGATGCGACTGATTGAGGGCGTCGAAACGCCGGACCTCGTGCGCCTCCCGACCGAAGAGCTGCACGATGCGCATGCCGCCGATCCGCTCACCGATGAAGGCATTCAGGCGCGCCAGCCGCGTACGGATGTCGCGATAGGCGGTTCGCACGGAATTCTGAAACACCCGCGACGCGACCAGGACCAGCGGAATGACCACGAAGGACGCCATAGCCAGCTGCCAATCCACAGACAGCATGACGACGCCAATGGCCAGCAGAGTGAACAGGTCACCGACGCCGGCCACCACGCCCGACGTGAACAGCTCGTTGAGCGCCTCGACGTCACTGGTGACCCGCGTGACCAACCGCCCCACCGGATTCCGGTCGAAGTACGCGACTGGGAGACGTTGCAACCGTTCGAACAGCTCCCGTCGCAGATCGCGCATGACGCGCTGTCCCAGCAGCGACGTGAACATGGTCTCGCCGAACGCCGCACCGAACTGGGCCACGAGGAGCGCGGCGTACATGAACGCCACCTGCATCACCAAGCCGACGTCCTTGGCCGGCAACGCGCGATCGATCACCCAGCGGGTGAGCAGCGGTCCAACCAACTGCATTCCGGACTGGATCATGATGCAGGCCAGCGCCGCGACGACCAAGGGACGATACGGGCGCACGTATGCCAGCAAGCGCCGCACGAGGCGCGCGTCGTACGCTTTACCGAGTGCTTCGTCGTCGGCTGATGACGTGGTGGGTGCGGTCCCGGGCATGAGCTGCGGAATCTAGTTGGCCGCCCCGATAGTTTTCAGCGCATGAAGGATCGCATTCGTATCCGTGGCGCCCGCCAGCACAACCTGAAGGGCTTTGACCTCGACATTCCGCGACGGGCCATCACCGTCGTGACCGGCGTGTCGGGCTCGGGCAAGTCGTCGCTCGCGTTCGACACGATTTACGCGGAAGGTCAGCGACGCTACGTGGAGTCGCTGTCGGCGTATGCGCGACAGTTCCTGGAGCGAATGGAGAAGCCGGCCGTCGATTCCATCGAGGGGCTTTCTCCAGCCGTGGCCATCGAGCAGAAGAACCCCACACGGACGTCGCGGTCGACGGTGGGCACCGCGACCGAGATTTACGATTACCTGCGCCTGCTCTGGGCGCGCGTGGGGCACACCTTCTGCCGTGTGTGCGGCCGCGAGCTGCGTCCCGATACGGTGCAAACAGTCACCGACGCGGCCATGGCGCTCCCCGATGGGACGCGCTTTATGGTGGCGTGTCCGTTGATCCGCTCCAGCGAGGTGACCCACGCGGTGATCGCCGAGAACCTGCGGGCGCGCGGCCTGGTGCGCGTGGCGCTCGGCGAGCGCATCGTACATTTGGACGATGTGGACGCCGAAGGAATCGACCTGGCGGCCGCCGGCGACGTGCAGATCGTGATCGACCGGTTGCGGGTGGAGGCGTCGGCCCGTGGTCGCATCGCCGACGCCGTGCAGACATCGTTCAACGAAGGCGACGGTGACACGGTGTTGCTCTTCCCTGAGCCGGTGCTACCGCCGGAAGCCCTGCGGGCGAGCACGGGCAACAAGCCGGTGTCTCGCTTGGCGTTCACCGAGCGCTTTGAGTGCCCGAACGACGGCACACGCGCGCCGACGCCAACGCCTCAGCTGTTCTCGTTCAATAATCCGCGCGGCGCCTGCCCCACGTGCAACGGATTCGGCGCCACGCTCGATTACGACGAAGCGCTGATTGTGCCGAATCAGGAGCGCTCAGTGCGCGACGGCGCCATCGATCCGTGGACCGCCCCTCGTTACGAGAAGCAACGTCGGACGGTCGTGGAGTTTGCGCGAACGCTCGGCGTGTCGCCCGATGCCCCGTGGAAGACCTTGCCGGCGAAAGCGCGTGAACAACTGTTACGGTCGAAGTCGCTCGCGTACACGGGCATCTTTCCGTTTCTGGAGGCGCTCGAAGAGAAGCGCTACAAGCAGTACATCCGCATTTTCCTGCGGAAGTATCAGAGTGCGCGCGCGTGCCGCGATTGCGGTGGTAGCAAGCTGCAGCCCGACGCGATGGCGGTACGCATTCAGGATCGCACGATCGCCGATGTCACGCAGATGCCGGTGCGCGATCTGCACGCGTGGCTCGACACGTTGCTGCTGTCTCCCAGCGAGATGCAGATCGCCGAGGCCGTGCTGCGCGAGGCGCGCAGTCGTACGCGATTTTTATCGGATGTCGGGCTCACCTATCTCACCCTCGACCGCGCCACGCGCACGTTGTCGGGCGGCGAGGCCCAGCGTATCACGCTGTCGAATGCGCTGGGAGCGGCGCTGGTGGATGCGACGTATGTGCTGGATGAACCGAGTATCGGACTGCATCCGCGCGACCTCGACAAACTGCTCGCGCTCTTGATGCGGCTGCGTGATCACGGCAACACCGTGATCATGGTGGAACACGATCTCGAAGCGATGCGCATCGCCGACTACATGGTGGAGCTTGGCCCCCACGCCGGAGAGCATGGCGGCGAGGTGGTGTTCGCCGGACCGATCGCCGAGATCACGAACAGTCCGCTCACCGGGCAGTATCTCACGGGCGCGCGCACGATTCCGTTGCCCGCCAAGCGACGGGCGGTGGGGCCGCGCTGGCTCGACCTCAAGGGGGCGAGCGCGAACAACGTGAATCGCGTGGACGTGCGCTTCCCGCTCGGTGCGATGACGGTGGTGACCGGGGTATCGGGGTCGGGCAAGAGCACGCTGGTGCACGACATTCTCTTTCATGCCGTCGAAGCGCGGCTGCACGGCGAGCACTCGGCCAAGGAACATCTGGGCGAGACCGTGGGCACGTTCACGTCGTTGTCGGGTGAGGAGTTTCTCGATGACGTGGTACTGGTGGATCAGAGCCCGATCGGGAAGTCGCCGCGGTCGAACCCGGTCACGTATGTGAAAGCGTACGACGAAGTCCGGAAGCTGTTCGCCGAGATGCCGTTGTCGAAAACGCGCGGCTACGGACCGGGGCACTTCTCGTTCAACGTGGCTGGTGGGCGGTGCGAGCAGTGTGAAGGCGCGGGGGCGATCGAAGTGGAGATGGTGTTCATGGCCGACGTCTTCGTGCCGTGTGATGCCTGTGGCGGCAAGCGCTTCAAACCCGACGTGCTCGAGGTACGGGTGCGCGGCCGCAACATCGCCGACGTGCTCGAGCTCACGGTGGACGAGGCAATCAAGTTCTTCCCGCGTGAGGACAAACTGGCGCAGGCACTCTGGCACGTCCAGCAGGTCGGGCTGGGCTACCTACGTCTGGGGCAGCCGGCCACCACACTCTCGGGCGGCGAGGCGCAGCGCCTCAAGATTGCCCGGGAACTCGCCCTGACGGCCCGCGGCGGTGCCCGGAAGCTGTACGTGCTGGATGAACCGACCACCGGCCTGCATCTCGAGGATATCCGCAAACTGGCGCAGGTCTTTGAGCGGCTGCTGGATCAAGGGCACACGCTGGTGCTCATCGAACACAACCTCGATGTCATCAAGTTGGCCGACTGGATCGTGGACATGGGCCCGGACGGCGGCGACGGCGGCGGGCACCTGGTGGCGATGGGGCGGCCGGAAGAGATCGTACAGGTCGCTGCGTCGCACACGGGGCGGTGGCTCAAGACGGTGTTGCCCGCTTGACTCAGTCGGGTGTGGTGACGATACTATTGGGCTCTTGCATGGCCGTTCGCGGTTGTGTGAGACGGCGGCGACGGCCGTCGATATTCCCGGGTAGCTCAGCCAGGTAGAGCAGGTGACTGTTAATCACCCTGTCGGGGGTTCGAGTCCCTCCCCGGGAGCTGAACACGACGTTCGACACGAGAAAGGTCATCGCTCACGCGGTGGCCTTTCTTGCGTGAGGGACATCGTAAATCGTTGATTTCATGTATTTTGCTTCATATTGACCGAATAATGACGTGCAGTGTGAGGGCAAGCGCCACGACAGGAATGTTCTGTGACGCCGCATACCGTGACGTTGTCCATGTCGCATCAGATCAGGGTCCGTACGCCAACCGCGTGCGTCACCCGATGCCGCATCGCCCTTCGTCCACCGTGCCGTCATGACCTCTCGCGTTCCGCTCCGCCGTCGGCTGGGCTTCACCATGATCGAGGTACTCCTCGTCGTGGGAGTCGCCGCCATCATGTTCGCGATGGTCGTGCCTCGCATGACGACCATCAAGACCAGTACGTCGTTGCGCGCCGCCCGTCAGGAGCTCACTGCGGCCTTCGCCGCCGCGCGCGCCGCTGCCCTGCAGAAGGGCAAGACCTCGACGCTCACGATCGACGGCTCCTCGGCCCGCGTCTCGGTACAGAGCGGGCTGAATGGCAACGTGGTAAGCGTCTTCGGTCCGATCAAACTCGATACCGAGTTCGGCGTCGGGCTGACGGCGCTGTCCGGCTCCCCGGTCACGCTCAACTTCGATGCGCGCGGCATGCTGACGCCGACGCCGGCGACAAATCTCAAATACAAGCTCAGCATTTCGTCGTCGTCGGACACGCTGTGTATCAGTCCGGCCGGGATCATCATGCCCAAGGGGTGTCAGCTATGAAGCAGCCTGCAGTCTCGACGGCGCGCCGCACTCGCGATGGCGTGACGCTGGTCGAGATCCTCGTGGCCGTCCTGATGCTCACGGTGGCCGTGGGTGGACTCCTGAGCAGCTCGGCCGCGGTGGCCAATCAGATGGGTGGCGGCGTGCGGCAGACCGTTGCGGCCGGCGTTGCCCAAGCGCGTCTCGACTCGCTCACCAGCCTCTCCTGCGCGCAGCTCGCGGCCGGCGCCGCCACCGGGAACAGCACGACGCGCGGCGTGAAAGAGTCATGGACCGTGACCGACGGCCGCAACATCAAGACGATCGCCGTGAACATCCAGATCCCCCGCCGCACGAAGACTCTCGTTTACTCGATGGTGATTCCATGCCGCGATTGACCTCCATGCGCCGCCGGGGCTTCACAATGGTCGAGATGCTGGTCACGATGACCATCCTCTCGGTCGTGGGCATCATCGTGTCGCGTCTCATGATGGGACAGCAGCGCTTCTATCAGCGCACGAATGAGCAGATGGGGATGCGCCGCGAGCTGCGATCGGCGATGAACCTGGTGCCGGCCGACTTGCGGTCGATCTCGTCGTCGGGCGGCGACTTGACCACCTTCAATTCCACGTCGTTGACGTTTCGCGCGGTGCTGGGGGCATCCGCCGTATGCGCGCGTCCGTCGAACAGCGCACTCGACCTGCCGCCGCTCAACATGGCGCGCAATACCGTCACGAGCTGGTATACCACCCCGCAGGCGGGTGACACGGTGTGGGCGTTCAACGACAGCTTGTCACGTGGTGCCGAAGACGACGTGTGGGTGCCGCTGCGGATCACCGCCGTGTCACAGAGTGCAGCGCTCTGCCCCCTCTCCCCATTCATTGATGCCGTGCTCGACATCGGCAAGCCCAGATTTCGGGTGACGGTCTCGCCGAACCTGCCCGATTCGATCAAAGTCGGATCAGCGGTTCGGTTCACGCGCAGCGCACGCTTCCAACTCACCGCACAGAGCAGCGGGCGGTACTACCTCACGCGGGCCGAGTACGTAGGCGGGGCGTGGCAAGGGGCCACGGCGGTGAGTGGACCATACGAGCCGCCGAGTAGTTCGAACGGCGGGATTCGTTTCTCATATTTCGATAGTCTCGGCCTCGCCGTTACGAATCCCGCGTTGGGCCGCGACGTGGCGCGCATCGACATGATCCTGCGCGCCAAGGGCGCGAACAGCTCCGGCGGTGTGGGGAGCAGCAGCACCAGCAACACCGACTCACTCGCCTTTCGCATCGCCCTGAGGAACCGTCAATGACAAGTCCCGCAACGCCGTACGAAGCGCAGGCCACCGAGACGACGCGGACCACACGGATCCGTCGCGGCACGGCACTGCTGATTACGCTGGTGGCGGTGGTCGTGCTCGCCATTCTCTCGACCGGCGCGGTGCTCGGCGCCATGCAGGACTTCCGCGCCGGCCGCAATACGCTGGTGGAGCAGCGCGCGTTTGCGGTGGCCGAGTTCGGGTTGAATCAGGAAATCTCCAAGTGGGATCGTGCCCGCAATCTCCCCGCCCCCAAGGGCATGGCGATCGGCGCCATCGATTCCACGAACGTGTTCGTCGCACAGGGTGATACGGCTCGCGTGCGGGTGCAGCGGTTGACCGAGACGACCTTCTGGGTCGTATCCGTGGGCCGCGCCAACATCGGTAACGGGGCGCTGGAGTCACAGCGCCAGACGCATATGGTGGTGCGCATCGCCTACCCGACGATCAATCCGGGCGGTGCCATTGTGACCGCCGGCAATATCGATGTGAAGGGTTCGGCGCAGATCACCGGTACGAATACGAATCCGGTAGGCTGGACCCAATGCGCGAATATCGCCGGCCGCGACACGTTCGCGATCAGCTATGCCACCGGCAAGACGGCCACGATTCAGAAACCCAACATGGTGACCGGCGGCATCAACCAAAGTGCCGCTGCCGCCGACTCGAACACGTATGTCCGCTACGGCACGGAAAGCTGGAATACGCTCGTGGCCAATGCCGACATCACGCTGCCGGCCGGCAATCTGGGCCCTGAGCCGGTTGGAACCGCGACGACCTGCGACTTGTCGAATACGTCGAACTGGGGCGAGCCGCTGCGCAGCGGAAACGGGTACATCGCCGGCTGCACCGACTACTTCCCGATCATCTATGCCGGTGGGTCGCTTCAGCTCACGAAGGGGCGCGGACAGGGCATTCTCCTGGTCAACGGCGACATTCGCTTGGCGGGCAACTTTCAGTGGTTCGGTTTGATCATCGCCCGCGACGACATCACGAAGGGCAACGGGACCTTCGACATGTGGGGCAGCATCATGTCCCGTAACGCCAACGTGAACGACGGCAACGACATCGTTGGTAACTCGTCGTTCAACTGGTCCAAGTGTGCGGTCGAGTCCGCCCTTCGCGGATCGGCGATTCTGACCCGCACGAAGGAGCGTAGCTGGGTCCAGCTGTACTGAGCGCGCTTTCGTAGTCTGCAGGGCCCCTCGGGAGGGGGAGCGGAACGCGAAGGGCGGTCGCCGAAAGGTGGCCGCCCTTCGTGCATCTCAGCGATACTTCTGTATGGTCAACGACATCCCCGCCGGCATCCGCATCATTCGCGGGGCAAACCGCACCCTCGGCCGGGTCGCGCCATCGCTGGCGTCGCGTTTGAGTCGCCGGATTTTTTCCACGCCGCGCAAGTTCACGCCCCGCGAGTGGGAAGTACCCTTCGAAGCGTTGGCGCGACGCGAACGCCTGCCCAGTGGCCTGTCGGTGCTTCGGGCGGGTGAGGGCCCGCTGGTGGCACTGATTCACGGCTGGGAGGGACGCGCCACGCAGTTTGCGGTGCTGGCCCCTGCTCTGCTGGCACGAGGATTCAGCGTGGTCGCCATTGACGCGCCAGGGCACGGGCATTCACGGGGACGGCAGTCCGACCCCTATCGCTTCGCCGAAGCGTTGATCGACGTCAGCGCACACATCGGATCGCTGTACGGCGCGGTGGGGCACTCCATGGGTGGCGGGAGTATCGCGCTGGCGCTCTCGTCGGGACTTTCATTGTCGCGAGCGGCGCTCATCGCCAGCCCGTCGTCGCTGCACGACGTAATCCACCGGTTCTCCGCGGCCATGCATCTGCCGCCGAAGGCGACGGAGCACTTCGTGCGTGACGCGCGGCGCCGCATCATGGCGCGCGGCTATCGCACCGACGATATCGAAGGCGCACTGCGCGCGGTCACGGTCCCGGCGCTGGTGGTCCATGCCCTCGACGACAAGGAAGTGCCCTTTAGCGACGCAGAGCGGATCGCGGGATTCTGGCCGCGCTCTACGCTGCTACCAGTGGAGCACGTCGGGCATCGAAGGATTCTGCGCGACCCGATCACGATTGCGGCGATCGCGAAGTTCTTCTCCGCTGGTGTCGCTAACGAAAACTGAGGACCTGCAGCTCGTCGCCAACCCGGATCACGCCGGCTGAGCGGTGCGTAGTGTTCATCCCGAAGATCACGCCACCGTCGGCGCGACGATACTGCGCGAAGGCACGCAGGGGCTCGTGACCGCGTTCGGCCGTATCGGGATCGACCGTGGTGAGCACACAGCGCGTGCAGCCGGACCCCACGCTGAGCGACACTTCACCAATCCGAATATCGCGCCACGTATCTTCGTCATGTGGACGTGTGCCGGTCACGAGCACATTCGCGCGGAACCGACGCAGGTCCATGACCGCAGCGTGGCCGCTGTCGAGCAAACGCGCATTCAGGGCTTCGATGCTGGCCATGCCGAGCAACAACAAGGGCGCACCGTCCGACATCGCGACGTAGCGCGCGTGCGCGTCGATCGTTCCCGCGAAGCGCGGTGCAAGCGGTCGTCGATCGACATCGGCCAGTCGCAGCAGCCGACAGGTGCGTCCCGCGGCGGCAGAGCACCACGCGCCGGCGATGTCCCCCACGTCGTGCGCGACGACCTCGTCATCCCACACGCGCACGTTCTGGACAGGCGCACCGCGATCTACCGACTCGATGGGCACATCGAGCGCTGGCAAGCCAGGTGCCGTGAGCCGGATGCCTCCGTTGCGGTCGTGCGTGAGGAACGACGGGCGAATCAGCACGAGGCGGTGCGTCTCTCGCGCGGTGATCATGTCGCCGTTGTGGTCGGCCAAGATCCATCGGCGGTCTCCAACCGCGCCGCGTTCGTCCAGCGTGAGCTCCTGCACGCGAATGCCTGCCGCGGACTTGAGCGGATGGACGAAGAGCGCAGCGACCCGCACGGTGGCGGCCATGGCGGTGTGTTCGCTCACAGCGTAGCGGGTGGCCGTGACGCGGCGCGGCGCCCGTTCCAGTACAGGTAGACCGGCACGCCGAGCGCGAGCAGACCCGCGCCGCGCGCGGCATTGCCCGGGTTCGAGATGATCGAGCCGATGACAACGTAGACGGCGGCCGCGATGAAGATCAACGTCGTGACGGGATGTCCCGGCGCCTGCGCCAACGCGGGTCCGTCACGATGCGCGTCACGCCGCCGCAACACGAACAACGTGGCAGCCGTGGCGCCAAAGAAGATCCAGTCCGCGAACACCACGTAGTCCAGCAGTTGGCCGTACGTGCCCGTCAGCAGCAGCACCAGCGCGACGGCACCTTGTGCCACCAGCGCCACCACCGGCGTGCGCGTGACGGGATGGAGCGCCGCCATGCTCTGAAAGAACAGTCCGTCAGCGGCCATCGCCTGATACACGCGGGCCGACATGAGGATCACCATACCCAGAAAGCCGATGGTTGAAGCCACGATGCCGCAAGTGATCAGGGTGCGCCCGGCCGGGCCGAGGTACACGAACATGGTGTCGGCGGCCGGCGCGGTGCTGGCGGCAAGTCCCTCGACGCCAAGGGCACGCAGATAGGCGACGTTCACCAGCAGATACGTTGCGGCCACGATCAGCACGCCTAGAATCAAGGCTCGGGGCAACGTACGCGCGGGATCGCGCAACTCTTCGGCCACGGCATTGGTCTGCTGCCATCCGCCGAACGAGAAGAGCACCGGAACGAGCGCGGCGCCCATCGCCACCACGGTGGCGGTGATGCCTTGCGGCGGGACCAGCGGTGCAGCGGCAATGGTCGGTATTGGCAATGCGTTCGCCGGCGACATGACCAGCGCCGCGACCACCAGGATCGCGATGGCCGACAGTTTGAGTACCGTCAGCACGTTCCCCGTGGTGGCGCCGATATTCACGCCCAACACGTTCAACAGCGTCAGCACGACGATCAGGGCGATGGCAATGGCCCGCGCGTGTTCCGGTGACCACCCCAGCAAGGTGGCCAGATAGCTGGCGCCGGTCATGGCCACGGCCGCGATGGCCCCGGTTGCCATGATCAGGAACAGCGCCCAGCCGTAAAGAAACGCCGGCAGCGTGCCGAATGCCTCGCGCAGATAGACGTAGGTGCCTCCTGCCTGCGGGCGTCGGGCGCCCAGCTCGGCGTACACGAAGCCGCCGATGATGGCCACGACGGCACCGATGCCCCAAGCGGCCAGCGTGAGCGGCGCGGTGCCGACCCGCTGTGCCACTACCGATGGAGACAGGAAGATGCCGGAGCCGATGATGCCGCCCACGACCAGCATCGTGCCGGAGAAGAGGCCGAGGCGGGCGGCGTAACCAACCGGCTGGGGCGCGTGTATATCCATGGCGCCAAAGTGGCCTGTGTACATTTCCAGCGCTACCAGTGACCCCTCTTCGACTTTCAGAACCATGACACTTCGGTATCGCGTCGGCTCCCTCACAGCGGCCTGTCTGCTGGCGCTGGGGAGCTCCGTCGGCGTCGCCACGGCCCAAAAAGCGCCGTCGATTCCCTACGAAAAATTCACGCTTCCCAATGGCCTCGAGGTGATCTTGCATGTGGATCGCTCGGTGCCCATCGTGGCCGTGGAGAATTTCTACAAGGTGGGATCGGGTGACGAAAAGCGCGGCCGCACCGGCTTTGCGCACTTGTTCGAGCACGTGATGTTCATGGGTTCGCAGAACGTCCCCGTGGGCAAGTTCGACGAATGGCTCGAAGCGGCCGGCGCGAACAACAACGGCTCCACCAACTTCGATCGCACCAATTACTACGAAACCGGTCCGTCGAACGCCCTGCCCCTCATGCTCTGGCTCGACGCCGATCGCATGGGTTGGCTGCTGCCGACCATGGACAAGGTGAAGCTCGACCTGCAGCGCGACGTGGTGAAGAACGAACGGCGACAGAGCTACGACAATGTGCCGTATGGACGCGCCTACGAGACGATTCTGCCGGTGATGTTCCCGTCGAATCATCCGTACTCGTGGCCGGTGATCGGTTCGCTGGCCGACCTGAGCGCCGCCTCGGTCACCGACGTGAGTGACTTCTTCCGCCAGTACTACGCGCCCAACAACGCCACGATCACGATCGCCGGCGACTTCAACGCCGACTCGGCGAAGATTTGGGTGCGCAAGTACTTCGGGAACATCCCGCGCAACGCGGAGATTGCGCGACCGGTGGTGCCCGCCGTGGCCCTGACGAAGGACACGGTGATGATGATGGAAGACCGCGTGCAGTTGCCGCGTGCGTACTACGTGTGGCACAGCGTGAAGGCCTTCAGCCCCGACGATGCCGCGCTCGATGCGCTCACGGACATCATTGCCGGTGGCAAGAGCTCGCGCCTGTACCGCACGCTGGTATACGAGAAGCAGATCGCCCAGGACGTCAGCATGGGCAACAGCTCGAGCAAGCTCGATGGCATGATCATGTTGACGGCTACCGCCAAGCCGGGCGTGCATCCACGCGAGCTCGACGCGGAGATCGCCAAGGTGATCGCCGATGTCGCAGAACGCGGCGTGACCGAACGGGAGTTGGTTCGCGTGAAGAACGGTATGCGCGCCAGCACCATCGACCGCTTGTCGAGCGTCCTCGGCAAGGCGACGCAGCTCAGCTACTACAACTATTTCGCGGGCACGCCCGACTACATGGCCAAGGACCTCGAGCGTTATGAATCGCTCACACTCGCCGACGTCCAGCGCGTGGCGAAGCAGTACGTGGCCGGCCAGCCGAAGATCGTGCTCACCGTCGTGCCGGAAGGCAAGAAGGAACTCGCGTTGACCGCAGGAGACCTCCGCTGATGCGCCGCACCTTGATGGTTCTCGCCTCGCTGGCGTCCGCGCCGGTGATACTGTCCGCACAGGCCGTAGTGGTGCAGCCGGCATCGACCACACCGCCCAAGCTGACCGCGCCGAAACCGCTTACGCTGCCAACGATTGCCGAGCGCGTGCTGCCCAACGGTCTCAAGCTGGTGATCGTCGAGCAGCACGAGATCCCGGTGGTAGACGTGTCACTGGTGATTCGAACCGGCGCCGAGGCCGACCCCAGGGGCAAGGCCGGTCTGGCCACGCTCACCGCGAACCTGCTCGACGAAGGGGCCGGTACACGTGATGCGCTCGGACTGGCCGAGCAGATCGGATTTCTGGCGATCGGCCTGCGCACCGGCGCCGGCTTCGAGCAGAGCACGGTGGCGATGCACTCCACCAAGGCGACACTCGACAGCGCGATCAGCCTGATGGCCGACGTGGCGCTGCGCCCCACCTTTGCCGAGAAGGAATTCCTCCGCCTCAAGAGCGAGCGCACCACGGGCTTGCTACAGGAACAGGATCGTGGGCCGGCCATGGCCGATCGCGCTTTTGCCGCGTTGGTGTACGGCGAGGCGCATCCGTATGGCCAGAACGCGATCGGCACCAAGGAGAGCACGGAGAGCCTTTCGCGCGACGACGTGCAGACTTTCTGGAAGACGTGGTACCGCCCGAACAACGCCACGCTGGTGATTGTCGGCGATCTATCGGTGGCCGAGGCGGAAGCGTTGGCGCGTCGCGCGTTCGGCTCGTGGGCGCGTGGCACGCTGCCGGCGCTCGCGGCCAAGCCTGCGCCGGCCAGTGCGGGCGGCAAGGCCACCACCATCTACATCGTGGACAAACCGAAGGCGGCGCAATCGAGCTTTCGTCTGGGCGGACTCGGCGTCGCCCGCAGCACGCCCGATTACTACCCACTGATGGTGGTGAACACGGCACTTGGCGGATCATTCACGTCACGCCTGAACAACACGCTGCGCGAGAAGAAGGGCTACACGTATGGTGCCGGATCGAGCTTCACCATGCGCAAGGAAGCCGGCCCGTTCCGTGCCAACGCCGAAGTGGTGTCGGCCAAAACCGACTCCGCGCTCATTGAATTCATGCGGGAGCTCAAGGCGATTCGTGATCCCCTGCCGGCCGATGAGCTGGCGAAGGCTAAGCGCTATCTGCAGCTCGGGTACGCCGAGAACTTCGAGTCCACCGGTGACATCGCGGCGCAGCTGTCGCAGCTCATTCCGTACGGCCTTCCGCTCACGACGCTCGGCGCGTTCAACGCCGGCATCGGATCGGTTACCGTACAATCAGCGCAGCGCGTCGCCAACAAATACCTCGACCCTGCTAAACTCACCATCGTGATAGCCGGCGATCGCGCGACCATCGAACCCACGCTCAAGGCTACCGGCATTGCGCCGGTCGAAGTGCGCGACTCACGCGGTCGTCCGGTGATCACACCGTGATGCGCCGCCTCATGGGTGCCGTGCTCGTGGCCTCGAGTCTCGCCACCGCCGCTGCCTGCCGTCACGCGCCGCCGCGCGCGATGCCCGTGGCGAACCCGGCTAACATGCTCGTCACGACCGCCTGGCTGGCCGAGCATCAGAGCGATCGCGATCTTGTGATGCTGCACGTGGGCAGCAAGGCGCAGTACGACAGCGGTCATATTGCCGGTGCGCGACACACGGCGCTGGATGAGGTGGCGCTGCCCAACGTGCCGGGAGGCCTCACGCTGCAGCTGGCGGGCGTGGAGCAGCTCACGGCGTGGGCCGTGCGCAACGGCATCGGCGACCGGACGCGCGTGATCGTGATCCCGCATGATGGTGCGCTGCAATCCGCCACGCGCGTGTTCATTACGCTCGCCTACCTTGGCGCGATGGATCGCATCTCGCTGCTGAACGGCAGCTATCAGGCGTGGAAGAGCGAGTCACGTGCGGTCACGACCACCGCGCCCGGTGCCGCTCCGTCGGCGACATTCACGCCGAAGTTACGCCCTGACATCATCGCGACGATCGCGCAAGTGGAAGCCGCTACGAACGACAACACGCGGCACATTGTCGACGCGCGTCTCACGCGCTTTTTCAACGGGGACGGCGGCGGATACCCGCGTCCCGGGCACATCCCGACCGCCGTGAACGTGCCGTTGTCGAGCGTGAGCACAAATGGCTACCTGAAGCCGATCGGCGAGCTGAAGACGTTGTTCGCCGACGCCGGTGTGGACCAGAACAAGCCGGTGATTACCTATTGCCACATCGGCCAGCAGGCCACGTTGCTCTGGTTCGTCGCCACGATGCTCGGGCATGATGCGCGCATGTTCGACGGATCGTTTCAGGAGTGGAGCGGCACGGCGCGGTTGCCGGTTGTGGGCCCGCCGGCCAAGTAGGTCAGGGGCGTTCGTGCGGCGCGGCCGGCAACGGAAGGTCGACCGCGTCGTACAGATCGATTTGCGTCAGGTCGACGGAGACGCCGCCGCCGGCGCGTGTCGTATTCAGAATGTTGCGAAACCTGGCGCCCCACACCACCTCGTCGCTGCGATACGACCGACGTGACGAGACCCGCGTGGCGAACGTTTCATCGGTGCCGTGCATGAGCACGAGGATCTCCGCCTCCCGCGCCTCCAGATCACGCGCCGTCATTCCCCACAGCGGACTGTCGGCGATGATGGGGTGGACCAGCGTCCACGTCGTCGGCAAGAAGCTGACGGCACGGCGGTCAAGCGGCAGCGGATAGTAGCGACGGCCTCCGCCACCGATGTCGGTATCGCGCATCGTCACGGTCACTTGCGCTTCAAGCTCGATCAATTCGTTCCGGCGACGGTTGGCAATGCGAAACATGAGTGCCGTCCCGCCGTTGAACGGCGCGATCACGGACACGGTGCTGAACTGCAGCGCCATCGTCGGGCGCGCGAATCGCGCAAACAGGAGCCCAGTGATCAGCGCTTGCGCCATCAAGCCGACCAGCGCTTCGACCGTCACGACGAGATTACCCGCAATCCCATTGGCGACAATGGTCCCATATCCGATCGTAGCGAAGGTCTGCACACTGAAAAAGAATGCCCGCCAGAACAGACCACCGGAGCGATCGACCGACGCGCCACTGAGTCCGTCGTTGCCGAGCAGCAGATAGACCGCGGCGAAGAGCAAATTGATGCCAACGTATGCCAGCGCCGTCCAGCCGAGAAACCGGCCCCATGTCACCGTCAGGGCATCGTGACACAAGCTGCCACCCTGCGTCCACGACAGGCCCTCGCGTCGAACATTGAACGTGCCGTCGGCATTCAAGAGTCGCTGGCCGCGCGTGTTGGACAGATCGCGTCCGAGGCCGAAGTCGCCCTTGTCTTCGCGTGGCAGCGGGGGAGGCGTCGATGACATAGGCGGGAATTTAGCACCGCCACCCGCTATCGTACGGCCATGCCGACTCTCTCCGTTCGACCGTCACGCCCGTGCATCTGACCCGGGTCAACCTGCCAGCGCTGGTGGCTCTCTGGGCGCGTGGCGTCGACGACGCGGCGCGCACGGGGAGCGCGGACCTGCCGGACGACCTCCTGCGGGTACGCCACGAAATCGCCCAACGGTTGCGCGTTCGCCCGGCGAGTGCCGAAACGCGCGACCTGCTCACCGAGTTCGACGAGGCCTTTCGCACGTTGACGCAGGCGACGGCGCACTGCAAGTACGGCGACGAACGAGCGGCGGCCGAAGGCTGGACGGCGACGCGCGAATGGTACTTCTGGCGAACGACGGCGCGCGCCGACGTAAAGCCGTCGCCAACGTGAGCGCTTAACGCGAACGACGTCGTGCTCGTCTACGGGGTATGACACGTTCCTCACGAATCCCCATGGCTGCGATGCTGTCGCTCTCGGCACTCGCCACTCCGACGCTCGAGGCACAGGCACCCACTGCGGCCCAGTTCGAACGGGCGGTCGCGTATGCCGCGCGCACCGATGGTCAGGCGGTCGTGGTGATGCATCGCGGACGCATTGTTCACGAGCGATACCTCGGCGATGGCAGCGCATCGAAATCGATGATGCTCGCCAGTGGCAGCAAGAGCTTTGTGGGCGTGGCGACGATCGCTGCGGTTGCGGACGGCTTGCTGCGGCTCGACCAACCGGTTGCCGACGTGCTGCCGGAGTGGAAGCGCGATCCGCGCAAGTCACGCGTGACGGTGCGCCAACTGCTTTCGCTCGAGAGCGGCATCGTGACCGGTAACCCGGGCACGGGCTGCGGGGGCCCGCGTAGCACCTGGGCCGACGCGGTCGCGGCCCCATCGCTGGTTGAGGCTGGCACGCGGTTTCGCTACGGCCCGTATCCGTTCAGCACGATGGGTGCCGCCCTTGAGCGGGTTAATCCGCGCGAGCCGTTCGATGCCTATCTCGAACGTCGCGTGCTCACCCCGCTTGGCGTGAAGGTGGAATGGCGCCTGACGTGCGGCGACGGCAAGCCACAGCTGGCCGGCGGCGCGGCCATGACGGCACGCGACTGGGCGACGTTCGGCGAAATGATTCGCCGGGGCGGCATGCATGGCACGACGCGTATTCTGCCAGCGGAGCTCGTCGCTCAGCTATTCCGTCCGAGCTCAGTCAATCCCGCCTATGGCATGTCGTGGTGGCTGCGCGGTGCGGCGTTTCAGACCAATCCCGCCATGGGCGCCACGGGCGTCGGTGTCGGGGATGACGACACCGCGTCGGGGGCGGGATCGCGAGTACCAGCTCGCGGCCGGGTACTCGAACGGCTGAAGCAGCGCGCCGCCGCCCGACGCGGCGCCGGCGGCACCGGCCGCGGTGGTGACGCTGAGTTCCGGGCGGTCGGCGCCGAGTGGCTGCCGGGCGATCTGGTCATGGCGGTGGGGGCCGGCAAACAGCGGCTGTATCTGATCCCGTCTCAGGAGCTGGTCATTGTGCGGGTGGGACCCGTGCGGGGCGGCCGGACTTTCAACGACTCCGAGTTGTTGAACGCGCTCCTGCGGTAGGCGCCGGCCCTGAGCTTCACCAACCGATTCAACGACTCCGAGTCGTTGAACCGGTCTGCCGGGTTGGAGGCGGTCACGCGCGCGCGTAACTTTGCACACCGAGTGGCCCCGTTGGGGTTGCCGATTCCTTTTACGGAGTGCACGTGACCGCTGCTGCCGACCGCTCGATCGCTGCCGCGACCACGCCACTGATCGGTGTGGTCATGGGTAGTGCAAGCGATTTCGACACGCTCGCCCCGGCCTGCGAGATTCTCGCCGAGCTCGGTATCCCCTACGAAGCTCGGGTCGTGTCGGCGCATCGCACCCCCGACTGGCTGTTCGAGTATGCCGAGACCGCGTTCCCACGCGGCCTGCGGGCGATCATTGCCGGCGCCGGTGGCGCGGCGCACCTGCCGGGGATGCTGGCCGCCAAGACGCTGGTGCCGGTGCTTGGCGTGCCGGTCGTCGCGACGCCGCTGAACGGCATGGACGCGTTGCTGAGCATCGTGCAGATGCCGGCCGGTGTGCCGGTGGCCACCTTCGCCATCGGGAAGCCGGGCGCGTCGAATGCCGCGTTGTTTGCGGCGCAGTTGCTCGCCGCCAACGATGCCGCGTTGCGTGACATGCTCGCCGCCCGACGCAGCAACAAGGCCACCGAAGCGCTCGCGCGCCCGCTGGCGGCCCCGAACGCGATCGCCCCCAACGACTTCATTCCTTCCGCCACGTGACGCCGATTCTTCCCGGAGCCACCATCGGCTTTCTCGGTGGTGGACAGTTGGGACGCATGACCGCGTTCGCGGCGCGCTCCATGGGCTACGACATCCACGTGCTCGATCCCGATGTCGCCTGTGCCTCGCGCGCCGTGGCCTCGCGCACGATTACCGCGCCCTTCACCGACATTGCAGCGGCGGTCGAGCTCGCGAAGGCGTGTGATGTCGTCACGCTTGAGATCGAGCAGATCCATCCGGATGTCCTCGATGCGGTCGCCGCGCACACCGCGCTACGGCCGGGGCGTGCGCCGGTGTACATCATTCAGGATCGCATCCGCCAGAAGGAGTGGCTGCAGGCGCAGGGCTTTCCGCTCGGTGCGTTCGTGGCCGCGGCATCGTCGGCGGACGTGGAGTCGGCGGTCCGCGAACATGGCGCGTGCATCGCCAAGTCCACGCACGGTGGTTATGACGGACGCGGTCAGGTTCGCTTGCGCGAGCCCGAGCAGGCTTTGGATGCCTGGGAGGCGCTTGGCAGTCGCACCTGCCTCGTCGAAAAGATGGTGTCGATCGACTACGAGATATCGGTGATGGTCGCGCGCCGACCTGGCGGCGAGATGGCAGTGTACCCACCGTCGCGCAATCACCACACGAGCGGCATTCTCACGTGGGCGGTGATCCCGGCCGTCATTGCGCCGGAGATGTCCGACAAGGCGCAGGCGCTGGCGTCGGCGATTGCAGAGCGCATCGGCATCGTGGGACTGCTGGCGGTCGAATGCTTCGTGACCACCGGGGGCGACCTACTGGTGAACGAACTCGCACCACGTCCGCACAACACATATCACCACAGTGAACGTGGCCTCGCCACCAGCCAATTCGAACAGCTCGTACGCGCGGTGTGCGACTTACCGTTGGGCAGCACCGAGGTGCATGCTCCGTCGGCCATCGTGAACCTGCTGGGCGAAGTCTGGCTGCAACACGAGCCGCCGCACACGACGCACGCGCTCGACGTGCAAGGCACCCGATTGCATTTGTACGGAAAGGCCGACGCGCGCGGCGGCCGCAAGATGGGCCATCTCTCCGCGGTCGGCGAGAGCGCCCAGCAGGCTCTCGGGCGCGTGCTCGAGAGCTACCGGCGTTTGTCGCCGGAAACGATCGCGAGCTTCGATGTGCACGAGCCCGTGCTCGCTCGCTCCACCAACTGATCCCGACATGTTTCCGCGCGACTTCTACGAAATTCTGCACATCATCGGCATCGCCATGCTGTTCATCGCCATCGGTGGCGTGGCGACGCATGCCGCCAACGGGGGCTCCAAGGGTACGAGCTCCACGCGCCCGCTGATCGGCTCGATGCACGGCCTCGGTGCCCTCCTGATTCTCGTGGGCGGCTTCGGCATGCTGGCCCGACTCGGCTTCATGCACGGCGGCAACTTTCCCGGTTGGTTGTGGGTCAAGATCATCGTGTGGGTGATCCTCAGTGCCGTGGTGCTGCTGCCGTACCGCAAGCCGGCACTGGCCAAGCCGTTTTTGCTCCTGCTCCCGCTGCTGGCTGGCTTGGCGGTGTACATGGCGCTGTACAAGCCGTTCTAGTGCACACGCCCCTTCCGATTTCCGCTCCCCGCGAACGCGTGCAGCCGTGAACATTCTCGTGCTCAACGTGGGCTCGGCGACACTGAAGTTTCAGGTAGTCGTCACCGACGCCGATCGGATCAGCGAAGACCGCGACGAGCGACTGATCCGCGGCCAGATCGAGCGGATCGGGGGCGAGTCGATCATCACCATCCGTGGCGCTGATGGAGTGCCGCGCAAGCGTACCGCGTCGCTTCGCGATTTGCGCGCGGCGGTGGACTGGCTGGTGGGGTTCGTCACGTCGGAGGAGAGCGGTACCGGCCTCACGAGTCGAGGGGAGCTGCATGCGGTGGGACATCGCGTGGTGCACGGCGGCGAGCGATTCCGCAGCAGTGTCGCGATCGACAGCAGCGTGCTGCACGGCATCGAGGAAACCATCGAACTTGCGCCGCTGCACAATCCGCACAACCTCCGCGGCATTGAAGCGGCCCGTGCGGCGCTCGGCAGCGGTATACCACAGGTGGCGGTGTTCGACACCGCGTTTCATCACACGCTACCGGAGCACGCGTACTTGTACGCGATTCCGTACCCGCTCTATCGTCGGCACAAGGTCCGTCGCTACGGCTTTCATGGGACGTCGCACCGCTCCATCGCCTATCGCTGGCGCATGCTGACCGGGCGCGATCGCGCCGACGTGCGCATCGTGACGCTGCATCTCGGCAACGGCTGCTCAGCGTGCGCCATCAAGGGCGGCGAGTCGATCGACACGAGCATGGGCTTTACGCCGCTGGAAGGACTCGTGATGGGCACGCGCTCCGGTGACATCGACGCCGCGCTGCTGGACTACATCGCGGGGAAGGAGGGCCTCACGTTGCCGCAGGTGGAAGCGCTGCTGAACAACCAGTCGGGATTGCTTGGCATTTCGGGACTCACGAACGACATGCGCGATCTGCTCGCCGAAGCGGACGAGCATCAGGATCGTCGCGCCAAGCTGGCCATCGACATCTTCTGTTATCGGGCGCGTAAGTATGTGGGCGCGTATCTCGCCGCGCTCGGAGGCGCCGACGCCATCGTGTTCGCCGGCGGCGTTGGGGAGAACTCGCCCGAGATCCGACGACGGATATGCGACGGACTGCAGTGGGCCGGATTGCATGTCGACCCGACGGCCAACACGGCGCTCACGAATGGTCGGGAGGGACGTTTCTCGACCGACGATTCCCCTCTCGCGGCGTGGGTGGTGCCCACCGACGAAGAGCTGCTGATCGCTCGCGACACGTTCCGCGTGATCGCCGGCGTCGAGCCAACCTGAGGTATTACGGCGCACGAGGGGGTTGCAGATTTCGCTTGACCGGACGATACTCACGTGTGCGCGGCGGTTTCCCCGATTTGACGGGCCGCGCACTCAGTGCCTGTGGCACTGATTATCCGTCTAAGTCGCGGCCCTGACGGCCTGCGACGAGAAATCGGCGCCGGCCGTCAGTCGTTTCCGGCAGTCGAACAACAAAACTGAAGGTGAAGGGCCATCGGCCTGCGCCGGTGTCGCTTCCGTGGTGATTTGCCGCCGATTGCCGCCACGTAAAATAAAGAGCTAAACTGCGATAGCGCCCGGCGGCCATCTATCCGCCCGGGCGCGTTCGTGTTGTTGGGCGGCACTCACCCCATTTGGAGAGTGCCACGATGTCCGATTCTGTTACTGCTGCAGCTCGTCCGCTCGCCGTCGACACGCTTGCCCTGCACGTGGGCCAGGAAAAGCCGGACGGTGCCACCGGCGCCCGCGCCGTGCCGATCTATCAGACCAGTTCCTTCGTGTTCGACAGCCCCGAACACGCCGCCGATCTGTTTGGCCTCCGTGCCTTCGGCAACATCTACACGCGCATCAACAATCCGACCACCGACGTGTTCGAGCAGCGCATCGCTGCACTCGAAGGTGGTGTGGCGGCAGTGGCGGTCGCCAGCGGTCAGGCGGCCCAGACGCTGGCACTGCTGAACCTCGCCGAGGCCGGTGACAACATCGTGGCGTCGCAGTCGCTGTACGGCGGCACCGTGAGCCTGCTCACGCATACGCTGCCCCGCCTCGGCATTCGCACGCGCTTCGTGGACATTCACGATCACAAAGCCGTTGCCGCGGCGATCGACGAAAACACGAAGGCGGTGTACGTGGAGACGGTCGGCAATCCGGCGCTCGACGTGCCCGATCTCACCGCGTTGGCCAAGCTGGTGCACGAGTACAACGTACCGCTCGTGGTGGACAATACGTTCGCGCCGATCATCACGCGTCCGATCGATCATGGTGCCGACATCGTGCTGCACAGCGCGACGAAGTGGATCGGCGGACACGGCACGTCGATCGGCGGCGTGATCGTCGACAGCGGCCGCTTCGACTGGGGGGCCACCGCACGGTTCCGGAAATTCTTCAACGATCCTGAGCCGGCGTACCACGGCCTTCGCTTCTCCGAGGCCTTCGGCAATGTGAACGGCGCGAACATCGCATTCGCCGTGCGCCTGCGCGTACTGCTGCTGCGCGACATCGGCGCCGCACTGTCGCCGTTCAACGCTTTCCTGTTCCTGCAGGGACTGGAGACGTTGCCGCTGCGCATCCGTCAGCACAGTGCAAATGCGCTCAAGGTCGCTGAATTCCTGCAGTCGCATCCGTCGGTGACGTGGGTGCGTTATCCGGGCTCGCCTCGCATCCCACGCACACGCACGCCGTGGCGCATCTCACGGGCGGGTTCGGTGGCGTCCTCACCTTCGGCGTGCGGGGCGGTGAAGCCGCGGCGCGACGCTTCATCGTGGAGGCTAAGCTCTTTTCGTTGCTCGCCAACGTGGGGGATGCCAAGAGCTTGGTGATCCATCCGTGGACGACCACGCACGAGCAACTCGGCGAGACCGAACGGCGCGCGGCCGGTGTCACGCCCGATCTGGTGCGTCTGTCCATCGGCCTCGAAGCTGCCGACGACCTCATTGCCGATCTTGATCGCGCCCTGGCCGCCGCCGTCGCTGTCGACGCCGGTCGGACCATCACCGCTGCCGCGCAGCGAAGTGAGCACGCCGCATGAGCACCCTGCCCTCGAGTCTCCTCGTCGGCCGCGCCGCCGTGCGCGTTCCGCGGTCCTCCATTCCGTCGCGTGCCACGAATGGCGCCGCGAAAAGCGGCGCATCATCGTGGCCGATCCGCGACGAGACGATCACGTTTCACGATGTCGCGCTGGAGCGCGGCGACCGGCTGGACCGCGTCGATGTGCGGTATCGGCTTGAAGGCACACTCAACGCGGCGCGCGACAATGTGGTGCTCGTCGTGCATGCGCTCACGGGCACCACGCACGCGAGCGACTGGTGGAGGGGCGTGATTGGCGCCAACGCCGCCGTCGATCCCACGAAGCATGCGGTGCTCTGCGCGAACCTGCTCGGGGGCTGCGACGGCACCACGGGACCGAGCGATGACGATCCGGACGCGTTGCCACCGTTCAGCACGCGCGATCAGGCCACCGTGCTGGCGCGTCTGCTCGACAGCCTCGGTATCGCGGCGCCGCTACTGGTGTGTGGCGGTTCACTGGGCGGCATGGTGATACTCGAGTTTGCCGCGAGCTTCCCCGCCCGCGTGCGGTCGGCGGTCGTGCTGGCAGCGCCTGCCGCGCAAACGGCACAGGGCATTGCCTGGAACGCGATCATGCGGCGCGCGATTGCGTTGGGCGGCGTGCGTGAAGGACTCGCCCTTGCGCGCATGGTCGGCATGCTCAGCTATCGCACGCCGGAAGGACTCGAGCGTCGCTTCGGGCGGTCGCGCAGCGAACACGATACGTTTCAGGTGCGCGACTGGCTTGAAGTACATGGTGACAAACTCGTCTCGCGCTTCGATGCCACGAGTTACGGCGCGCTCATCGATGCGATGGACGAACATGACGTGGGTCGTGATCGCGGAGGACTCTCGGCCGCCCTCTCGGCCGTCGGCGACCGATTGATCGGCGTGGGTATTCCGGGCGACCTGCTCTATCCCGCCGACAGTGTGCGTGAATGGACGACCGCCGCGAAGGCCACGTACGTGGAGCTGCCCTCCGTTCATGGGCACGATGCGTTCCTGCTCGAAGTGGACCGTGTGTCGGCGATCATCGCCAAGGCGATCGCCGAGTCTGTACTGCGTCACGCATCGGCGGCGCCCCTCGCGGCAGTGACGACGCCGCCAATCGTCACGTCGGTAACGCCGCGCGTACGTCCGTTGCGGGTGGCACTCGCCGGTTGCGGCCATGTCGGCGGCAGCTTGCTTGAGCTGTTCGGGGAACGCGCGCAGCAGCTCGGGAATGCGCAGCCCATTCGCGTCGATCGCGTATTGGTGCGCGATGCCGAACGTGCTCGACCCGCGCTCGCGCAAGCGATTGCGCGGGGCATCGCCAGACCGGATGCCTGCATCACCGACCCGACGCTGTTACTCAGCGACGATATCGATGTGCTGGTGGAAGCGATCGGCGGCACGACTACGGCACGCACGCTGGTGGAGACGGCGCTGCGTCGCGGCATTCGTGTAGTCACCGCTAACAAGGCCCTGCTCGGTGAGCGCGGCGCGGCGCTCGCGGCACTGGCGCGTATCACCGACACGCGTCTCGACTTCGAAGGTGCGGTGTGTGGCGCGATTCCCATCGTGCGGTGTGTGCGCAGCGGTGCGGCCGGCGTGGGCATCACGAAGGTGAGCGGCATTCTGAACGGCACCAGCAATTACGTGCTCGAAAAGGTGGCCGAAGGCGCTTCGTTGGCCGAGGCCGTGGCCACCGCGCAGCGACTGGGTTACGCCGAGGCGGATCCGACGCGCGACCTCTCGGGGCAGGACGCCGAAGACAAGCTGCGCATTCTCGCCTGGATGTGTTTCGGCGTGGATCCGGCCACGCTCAACGTCACTAGGCGCGGTATCGACGCCGAAACCGCCGCGTGGGCCACGCGTGTGGCCATCGAAGGCGATCGCGTCAAACTCATCGCCAGTTGCGCGAGGGAGGGCGATGCGTTGGTCGCGCGCATTCTTCCCACTCGCATTACGAGCGACGATGCGTGGGCGCGTGTGGCAGGGCCGTTCAATCGCATCGTCGTGGAAAGCGAGACGGCCGGATCACTCGTGTTTCAGGGGCCGGGCGCCGGTGGGCGCGCCACGGCGGGGGCGGTGTTGGCCGACATCGTGGCGCGCTAAGACCAGTCGCATCACGGCGCGGGGGGCCGCACCGGCGCTCCGACGGCCACATCGAACGCGGCCGTTTCCACTGCGCCGTTGCGCCGCACCTGCACGAACACGCGATAGGCACCGGGGGTCGGGAACGCGAAGGGGAACGCCAGCGTACTCGGCCCGGCCGCGTCCGTCGCGTGCGTGGCGTGCGATCGATCCGATGCCATCTCCGCCGTCGCCATCACGGCCGCGATCTGCGCCGAGTCGAGCGATGCCGTGTCGCCGCGCTCTCGGCGCATCAGCTGCGCCTGCGCGGTCATGCTGGCGGTGCCCATGGGGTGCAGATGCATGAACACGCCGGCGTCGCGGCGCAGCACCATCGCGTGTCCGCCCATGCCCATGTACGGCTCGAGCATCGAGCGCGAACCGTCGGCATTCGAGACTGTGGCGACCAATCGAAGATCGCGCCCCGCGTCGACCCGCGCATCTGCTGTGAGCACCATCGCGGCGCCGCTCGCAAAGCGATAGGCGCCGCCAAGCGGCACGGGCGTCACCGCACTCCACGCATCGTCGGGGTCGAGCGCCGGAATCACCGAGGATGTTACCTCCGCGGCGGCACCATCCCCACCGGGCACCACGGGCGCGACTGGCACGTCGATCGTGTCCACCAACGTGCGCTGCGAGCCGTTTTGCAACAGCAGGTCACCGAACAGCAGGTACCGTCCGGCGGTCATCGATGGAATGCGTGTGACGAACGTGTCCGCATGCACGCGCAATGGGTGCAGATGCGCGAGCACACTCGACGCCTCCGCTCCGCCGGCGCGGATCAGAAACAGGTGCATCAATTTGCCGTGGTCGGGCATGACGGGGGCGAATCGGTTGGTGAGCCACAGCGAATCGGTCATGGCCATGGTCAACACACGTTCCGCATCAACCAATCGCACCGAGGCCCGCATTGCGATCGGCTTGAGCATGCGACGCTGATACGCACGCTCTTCCACATCCCACCACGTCGATCCCCCGAACAGCGCGAGCGCCAACAGCGCCGCGCCAGCGCCCATCGCGAGGCGCGCACCGCGAACCCGCGCCGGGGGAGCCGTTTGCCCGGGGGCCACCGGGCCTTCGCGCACCGCCGCGCCGATGATGGTGAGCATGCCCGCCACCAGCAGCGTGCCGAGCGCGATCAGGATGGCCGCCATGCCGCGTTCCATCCCGAGGGTTCGCGTAGCGCTCGTTTGCATCGGCACCACTACCGTCCCATTACCCGCTGGCCCCTCGACCGCGACATAGACCGCATAGATGCTGGCCGTCATGATCCACAAGTCGTGCGCCCACACGCCGGGATCGCCGGGCACGACGGCGGCTTCTTCGGCCGGCGGAGCGCCCTTCGTGCCCACGTTCCACTGCGCCGCGCGCAGCGTCACACGCGACGGCGTTCCGCTCAACACACGCACCGTAATAGGTACCTGCGCCGGCACCACGCCGGGCGGATTGATCAGCACGCGCACGGGATAGCCGCCGGCCTGGCCTTCGAAGACGACCTGGTTGCTGCCAACATGCGCCGACAGCAGCACGAACGCGAGCAGCGCGCTGCCAAGCACCGTGAGCCGCGCGCCCAGGCGCGACAACAACGCGCCGGTGCGTATCGAGTGAGCGCTCGTCACCGACGTACCGAGCGAAGCCAGTTGCCCCAGCCGAGTCCGACGCGCGCCGAGAGTACCGACAGCACGACCGCCACCCCGAATGCACTCGCCGTCTGCGTGATCGGCTCACTGGCGAACTGTCGCATGGGGCGCAGCCAGTCGGGCGGCATCATGTACGGAATGTTGTCGGTGTTGAAGAACCAATTCCGCGACGCATCGCTCACGAGAAAGTTTGCAAACGGCCACTGTGTCAGTGCGTGCACCGCCAGAAACAGCACGCCCAACGCGGCGGCCTGCACCCACGCACGACGTTCACGAACACGCGGCATGAGCAGGTCGATCCCGATGGCCGGGAGCAACAGCAGCAACGGGAAGTCCAACGACACCATATGGGTGACGGCGGTGCGAATCGGCCCCAGCTTGGGAGATCCTTCGAACAACGGCAGCACCCACGCCTGCGCGCACATGAGCAGCGTGTACACGAGCGCCGTGGCCGTCGCGCCGTATCGGAGTCGCGTGCTTCGCGCCGCGGCCACGAGTGCGAACGGAAACACCAACGAAGAGACCGCGTAGAAGCTGCCAAGGTGCATCGCTTCGCGATCGTGATACTCGGTCGTGAAAATCGACAGCATGGCGAGCACCAGGCCACCCGTGTAGGCCACGAGGTACGGTGCTACCCCCGATGCCTCCGCGTCGCCATCGGCGTTTCGATCGGCTTCGCGCCCCTGCTCCGCCACCGCCATGATCAGCGCGCCGCCAAGAATCGTGATAAAGCCCAAGGCCAGCAGGGCATGCGGCGGACTGATGATCTTCACGTCGAGTCCGTAGGCCGCGTGCCACCAGTCATCGAATGGCGCCGACGTCAGCATGGCGACCGCCCCCCAGATACAGAGCCATCCGCCAAGCGGCCCGTTGAATACGCGCCACACGGTGACCCCGGCGGAGGACGCGCCGTTCGTGAAGAACGACCGACGCAAGACCTCGAAGCCGCAGGCCAGTCCCGCCACCGCCCCTCCGGTATAGATCGCCAGATGGGCCGGCGTCCAGAACGTGTCGCGGCCGATCGTCATATGCCACGAGATATCCCAGATGAGTCCGACGATCACGCTGGTGGCCGCAAACACCACCGCCGCGAGCTGCCACGGGAGTGCGTGAGAAGTTGATCGGGAGTCGACGCGGCTACGATCGGCCGCGGTCATGCGAAGAGAGGCAGAATCCATGAGGGTGTCCGTTATCGAGGGGCGCGAATACCGCGGGCTTGCAGCAGCACGCGCACGGAATCGCGCGGCAGTGGGTTCACGCGACCGGCCCGCGTCGAGACCGGGGTCGCCATCAGCAGCGCGTCGTAGAGCGCTTCCTCCGTCGCTTCCGTCACCGCTTGAAACAGCGCCGACATGGCGTCGTTCCCAAGTTCGTCGTTCGTGGAGAGTGTCGCATCGGGCGAACGGCGTACCCGCAGCGACGTCGAGAAAGCAATCACATAATCACCGGAGCCGTTGGACGCGCTGGAGCCCGTGCGCGCGAGCCCCATGACCGCCCGGGCCCCCATCCGCTCGAGGTTTCGGGAGAGCACCGGCGCGTCGGTTGCGACTACAATCATACAGGACCCGTCCCCCCGCTCAGCACCAGCGTCGCCGAAGCCGCCGCCTCCCGGCGGAGTGCCCGCCGCCCGCTCCACATCGCGCTGAAAGGCGTAGCGACCCAACAACTGCCCAACCGGCACGCCTGCCATCTGCAGCACACCGCCATAATTGCCCTGCACGATCACGCCCACGGTGTAGCCGCCCAGCGAGGCGGGCAGCTTCCGCGACGACGTACCGATGCCGCCCTTCCAGCCGAACATCACGGTGCCGTGCCCGGCGCCCACGCTGCCTTCGATAACCCGACCGGTGTCCGCGTTCGCCAGCGCCCGGTTCACAGCCGCCGCTATACCCGGCCGCGCTCGCGTAGCGTTGAGTTGCCCATCGTTCGTTTCACCCACGACCGGATTGATCGACCGCACGTTGGCGTTTGCCGGCTTCGCCAGCATGTACTGCGCGAGTGCGTCGCCGGCCTGCCAGATACACAGCGTACACGTGAGCAGGATCGGGGTCTCGAGTTCACCCAATTCGCGCAGCTGGGTCACGCCAAGCAGTTTGCCAAAACCGTTGCCCACATGAAGCGCCGCCGGCACGCGATCGCGATAGAGGTCGCCTCCATGCGGGATGATGGCGGTGACCCCGGTGCGGATGGAGTCGCCAAGCGTCACCGTCTCATGGCCAACGCGCACGCCGGCCACATCGGTGATGGCGTTATTCGGGCCGGGCGCGAATACGCCGGGAGCCAACCCCATCGTGCGAGCGCGCTGTTGGGCGCCCACCGGTGCGGAAACGGCGATCAACGCCAGACCGACTGCGACGAATCGCGTACCTACCTCAAAAATCTGCATTATCGGAGTCATGGAGGCGGACTGACGGGGAGGACCGTGATCCCTGCATATTGCGCGCATGTCGCTTCGCCCGCTCTACGGACATGCCGCCCTGCGGCATCGGCTCACGGCGGCGGCCGCCGATGACCGGCTGCCGGCCAGCATCATGCTGCAAGGTCGCCGCGGTGTCGGCAAGCAGCGACTCGGACTTTGGCTCGGCCAATACCTGCTCTGCGAGCGAGCACTGTCCGAACGCCTCGACGAACCATGCGGGGATTGCCAGCACTGCCGCTATACCGTGCGCGGCACGCACCCCGACCTGCATTGGTTCTTTCCGCGCCCGCGTCTCAAGGATGGCGACGCGTCGCCGGATGACGTCAAGGCCGACTACAGCGAGGCGATCGCCGAACGCATGGAAGCGGAAGGGTTGTGGGCACCGTCGATCGGCACCGAGGGGCTCTACGTGGCCACGGTACGCGCGCTGGTGCATCAGGCGTCGCTGCGCCCCGCCATGGCTCGGCGGGCGGTGTTCGTGGTCGGAGACGCCGAGCGCATGGTGTCGCAGGAAGGTGCCGATCAAGCGGCGAACGCCTTTCTCAAGCTGCTCGAGGAGCCGCCGCCCGGCACGACGATCATTCTGACCACCAGCGAACCGGGAAATCTGCTCCCCACGATCAAGTCGCGCGTGGTGGCCATTCGCGTGCCCACCCTCAACCGCGCTGACATCGATGCGTTTCTCAACGACGCGGTGGTGGAACGCAAGCTCGCCCGAGTGCCGCGCGACGAAGCGCTGGCGCGGATGAATGGCGCGCCTGGCGAGTTGTTCGCAGGCGAATCAATGGCGGCAGCATTCGCCGCCGCGCGCCGCTTGCTCGAGGCCGCGCTGCATCCGTCGACACCGGATGGCACCGCCGAACGTATCAAGGCGGCGGCGCGTCAGGGCGTGGCCGGCGCGCGCGGATCGTTCACCGATACCCTTGAGGCGTTGACGCATCTGTTGCATGCACGCGCCAAACAGTTGGTCGATGTCGGACGTGAGGCGGACGCGCGACGCACGGCATCAGCGGTGGTCATTGTTGAATTCGCGAAGGCCAAAGCACAGGGCAATGTGAGCCCACAACTGCTTGGTGCTTCGTTGCTCTCCTCCCTTCACCGGACCCTCCGCCCGTGAGTCCAGACAAGCCGGAAGTGCCCGCGCGCGAGTTTTCGCACCTGGATGCGGCAGGAAATTTCACCATGGTGGATGTGGCTGAGAAGCCAATATCGGTCCGTTCGGCGCTCGCGAGCGGCTCGATTCGAATGGAGGTGAACACACTTAAAGCCATACGTGACAACACGTTAAAAAAAGGCGATGTGATTCCGGTTGCACGACTCGCGGGCATTCAGGCTGCGAAGCGGACCGCCGACCTCATCCCTTTATGCCACCCGCTCCCTTTGTCGGGGATCGACGTCCGGGTTAACGTTGATGAGTCCCTGCCGGGCCTTCGGGTCGAGGGATTCGTCAGGACCACCGCTCAGACGGGGGTGGAGATGGAAGCGTTGACTGCGGTCTCCGTGTCGTTGTTGACGATTTACGACATGGCGAAGGCAATCGACCGGACAATGGTGATCTCCGACATCGTGCTGCGCGAAAAGCGCGGCGGTACGAAGGGGGATTTCACCCGAGATCCGTGAGTGTCCTGCTGATCGAGAGGTGTTATGACCGATTCGACCGATTCGACCGATAAAGTACCGAGCCGCGACGCGAGGGCTCGCAGACGACGGATGCATCGTCGTCACGCAAAGCGTCGTTTAACGAACGTGTTCGTAGCGGCAGCTGTCGTGTTTACGCTCGCCGTCATCGTGACCCCCGATGCCCCCACGCTCGTGGTGGCGCCGACCATGCCCTTTACCGGGATGACGGCAACCGCACCGGCGGCTGCCAAGGCCGCCAGCCTGCCGATCCAGCCGCTCTGGCGTCCGGCAGGTGAAGTGCTCAAGCGTTCGAAGGCCGTTTCGGTGGCGCCGTCGCTGCCCATCGGGCACGATGCGAAGGAACGCGAGCGCCGTGAGTCGCTCAGTCGCTTGCATCGCATCTATACATACAGCGCGAAGTACCGCATCAAGCCGGAGCTGGCCCGCCGGATCTATGATGCCGCGACAACCGCCGGTATCGAACCCGAGCTAGGCTTCCGCTTGGTGCGCGTAGAAAGCGTCTTCGATACCCGAGCCGTGAGCTCGGCCGGGGCGTTAGGGCTCACGCAGCTCATGCTCGGCACCGCGCGTGACTACGAGCCCAACGTCACGCGGGAGCAACTGCTCGACCCCGACGTGAACCTCCGCATCGGCTTCAAGTATCTCCGAGGGCTGATTCGCGACTACAAGGGCGATCTCAAGTTGGCCCTCTTGGTGTACAACCGCGGTCCAGTGGCGGTGCAGAGGTCGCTCAGTATGGGCCTAAGCCCCGCGAACGGCTACGAGAGCATCATTACGAAAGGCTACCGCGGCCGTGGGTATTTGGACTGACGGCGAAGTAGGGAGTAAGGAGTAGGGAGTAGGGAGTAGGGAGTCCTACTTTTTCGGCGGCGTCTTCTTCTTGGAGGACGCCGCCTTCTTTTTGGCGACGGGCTTCTTCTTCGCCGGCGACTTCTCGGCGGTGGACTTCTTCACCCTCGACTTCTTCGCGGTGGACTTCTTCACAGACGACCACTTACTCGATACGGTCGTCGTGCCACTACGCACCCGCAGCGTCTGGCCGGCGATCACGCGCGAGCCTTTGATGCCGTTCAGCGACTTGAGCCGGGTCACCGTGGTGCCGTAACGCTTGGCTATCGCCCCCAGCGACTCGCCCCGCTTCACCACGTGAATGACGCGGGAGGTCAGCGTGGTCGACGACGTGCCGCCGTACCGCTCGATGCCGGGATCCGGGATCTCCCGCGCGAAATCGATCGCCAGGGCGCTGGGAATCCGTAGCGATTGCCCGGCGACCAGGCGCCCCTTCTTCGTGGTCTTGATGGTCGGATTGAACCAACGCAGCTGCTTGACCGTTACGCCATGCGCGTCGGCGAAGCCGGCCGGCGTACTGGTGCTACCGCTCACCGAGGCCACTCGATAGCCCCGGCGTTCCTCCTCGGGAATACCGTCGAGCGCCAGGCGCGTGCGATCAGCCAGTCCAACCGGCACGCGCGCCCAGATGCTGGCGTCGGGCGGCGTGATGCCCCGCAGCACGGCCGGATTGAGGTCGCGCACTTCCGCCTTCGTGGCACCGCTGGCCGCCGCGATGTGCGCGAGGCTGGTGCCCGGGGTGACGAGCACGGAGTCGTACCCATACAGAGGCAAGGAATCGATCACCAGCCCGTAGCGGGCCGGCATCTTGGCCACGAGCGCCGCCGCGATGATCTGCGGCACGTAGTTCTTGGTTTCGGCGCGCAGATAGTCCTGTTCGGCGAGCGCGAAGAAGCGATCCTCGCCTTCGGCACCATCCATCTCGCTGGCGAATCGCGTGAGGCCACGCGCGACGCGACCTGGGCCGCCGTTGTAGGCTGCGGCCGCCAGGTACAATGAGCCGAACTGTTTCTGCAGTTCGCGCAAAAATCGGATCGCGCCGTCGGTCGATCGCGCCGGGTCGCGGCGCTCGTCCATCCACCAATCCACGCGCATGCCCACCCCACGGGCAGTTCCGCTCATGAACTGCCACATGCCGACCGCCGCCGCGCGCGAGTACGCATTCGGATCGTAGCCACTCTCGATGAGGGCGAGATAGGTCAAGTCCTCCGGCATGCCGCTCGCTCGAAGCTTCGCACGAATCATCGGCTCGTAACGCGTGCCGCGTGAGAGACGCGAGAGGAAACGCTCCTTCGCACTGTTCGAGAACAGCCCGACATAGTGCTCGACCCGATCGTGCGTTTCGTAGGACCGCACGTTGATGTCCCAGATCGGGTCGTCAGCCGCGTTGGCCGAGTCGGCACGTTGAAGCACGGCACTATCGCCGAAGACGGCGACCACCGTGCTCACCACTTCGTCAGGCGTGGCCCGGTCGGCCGTTGCAGCGGGCGTCGCAGTCTTCGCCGTCGCCGGCTTGGGCACGACGGCTACAGGCGTCGGCGCGGTGACGGGAGCGACCGATCCTGCACGGCCGCACGCTCCGGTCGCGAGTAACAGCAGGACCGATGCGGAATGGAAAGGAAGTTTCACGCGGGGAACCTAACGGGAACCGGATCGAAGGGGTGGCCGGTCGGACCCCTCGCCCCTTGTGACGTTCCGTCAGCCCGCTGACTTCAGGCGACAGACGGCAACTATTCGAACAGAGGCGAAGACAGCCGGTTGGCGGCATGGAGGGCCGCACGCGCGGTGGCCACCAATTGATCGTCCTCGACGATCGCTGCGCCAACGATACGCGTCACATCTCCACCATGCTGGGCGAAAACGGCCACCATCATCACGGTGGTATCGAACGCGCGCACCGGTTTCACGCCGATCAACTCGAAGGTCAGTGCACCGCCCGTGGCCTGCGTGATGGCGTGCAGGGTCGCCAGCGCCGCGAGACGGAGGTCGCCGCCAGGACACGCCGATCCTTCTTGCCGACTCACAATCCGTTGCGACTCGGCGGGACCCTCGAACTCCACCGACACGCGCGACGTCGCGACCGGTCCGCGCTCCAGACGGCAGCTCAGGAGCCGCAGGCGACTGGCGGTACCAGTGGGGTTCACGCGGGTCGTCGTGAGGCCGCCGACCAGCAGCTCAGGGAGAAACATGTCAATGGATCGGGGCGAAGGTGGGAGCTTCACAGGGGTGACGAACCATGTGGGGCGCTGTCACGGCGGGGTGTGACGTGTCGCACACCGACTGCGCGGCGAACTCCAGACTGGGAACTCCCTAGGGAGCAGGAGGGAGGGTATCAGGGGGAGGAGGCAGGGAAAAAGCGCGTCGTTCCTGCCTCCTCCTTCCTGACATCCTCCCTCCTGCTCCCTAGGGAGTTCGCTGTTCGCGGTTCTACCGGTCGCTCCCTACCCCAGTACCGGGTACGCCGATATCAGCGCAATCGCCTGGCCCATGAGCACATCGCCAGGGTAATGCACACCCAGCATCACGCGGGAGAACCCCACCAGCAGCGCCGCGATCAGCAGCGGCACGGTGAGCGCTGGTACCGCGCTCGCGACGCCGAGCGCGAGGGCCATCGCGGCGCAGGCGTGTCCAGACGGGAAGGAGAACCGATCGGGGATGAGCACCAACGCTCCCGACGATTCACCGGCCGATGGCCGCGGCCGACCCACCGACCGCTTGATCAGCTGCACCACCAGATGCGACAGCCCGAGCAGACACAACGTGCGCCAGCTGAGCGCGAACGAGCCATCGGGAAGCAGCGACTGCGTGAGCGCGAGACCGATGCTGGCGCGGGCGCCGCCGAGGTGGGTGAGGGAGGTCCAGAACTGGCGGCGCGAACGGGCCGTTCCCGACGTCAGGGCAAGGCGGGCGAACCAGGCGCGGTCACGCGCATCGAGTCGAATCAGCCATGGGCTCATGGACAGATAGATTCGTCATCGCCCGTGACGGAGCGCCGACGGAACGATCACCAGTGGGACACGGGGATGTCACGCGTCGGCGACCAACCCTGCTTCCAGTGCGAATCTGGTGAGCCCCGCGACACTGTGAATCTCGAGCTTGCGCATCAAGCTCTCGCGATGCGCTTCCACGGTACGGCGACTGATGCCAAGCTCCGCCGCGATCGCCTTATTGGTCAGTCCACGGGCCACGCCGCTCAGCACATCGCGTTCGCGAGGTGTGAGCTGCTCGAGCTGCGCGTGCGGCGCCGACACCGGTGCCGCTTCGCTCGCGGTGAGACGCTTGACCACGGCGGGACTGAAGAACGTACCACCGGCGTGTACCGCATGAATCGCGGCCCGCAGTTCCTCGCCGGCCGAGTCCTTCAACAGATAGCCGTGCGTGCCGATGCGCATGCCTTCGCGCACGTACTCGGACTGATCGTGCATGCTCAGCATGAGGATACGCGCCGAAGGCAGCGCGTCGCGAATACGCGCCGCCGCATGCAGTCCGGTTTCTTCGGGCATCGTGATGTCGAGCACGACGACATCCGGTGCGAACTGCAGCGCGAGTTCCACGGCGATGCGACCGTTGGCGGCTTCGGCCACCACTTCGATGCCCGGATCCGCATCGAGCACATAGCGCAGGCCTTCGCGTACGAGCGCGTGATCGTCGGCAATCAAGACACGGATACGCACGGACGCCGCCGCGACTTCAGAGGGTCGCTTCACGAGATGCCAGCAAGAGGAGGTTCAAGGGGTCGGAGTCGTTGAAAGGGTGCGTTCAAGAGGTCGGAGTCGTTGAACGCTAGGTTCAAGGGGTCGGAGTCGTTGAAAGAGTCGTTGAAAGGTCGACAGCCACGCGCGGCGCGCTGATTCGCACTTCAGCGCCCTTGCTCCGGTTGGCGATGACGACGTCGCCGCCGATGGCGAAGATCCGTTCGCGCATGCCGGTGAGCCCCATGCGATGCTCGGCGTCGCGAATACGGCCGTTGCGGCCGATCGGAAACCCCTTGCCGTCGTCGCGGACCCACAGGACGAGTCCCTGGCCATCCACGGTCACCAGCACATCGACCTGCGAGGCCTGCGCGTGGCGCACGACGTTCGACAGCGCTTCCTGCAGGGCGCGGAACAGCGCCAGATCGGCGTCAGGATGCAGCGGCGGAAACCCAGCCGGCGCATCGAAGGTGGCGCGAATCCCGCTCCGCTCCGTGAAATCGGTGACCAGCGAATGCAACGCCGGACGCAGCCCCAGATCATCGAGCAGCGACGGGCGCAGATCGCTGGTGACCTGCCGAATGCTTGCGATGCCGGTATCGACCAGCGACAGCAGGCGATCGAGACGTGGCGACGCCCCGTCGGCCAACAACGGGCGCAAGGCCTCGAGCTGCATCTTCACCGCCGAGAAGACCTGCGCGGTTTCGTCGTGCAATTCGCGCGACAGGCGGCGACGCTCGTCTTCATGCTGCCGCACCATGCGGGCGGAGAGCTGTTCGAGCGCCTTCGTGCGTGTGGCCAACTGACGGTCGAGCGCCGACTGCTCGAGTGCCGCGCCAACCTGTTGACCGAGCGTGAGCAGGAAGTCGTCGTCGAGTGCCGTAAACGGATTGCGCACGTCGCCCGCCATCACCAACGCGCCGACGAGCCGCGTGCCCGTACCCACGGGCAGCGCGGCGATGAACGGCTGACGCCCTTCCGCCGCCACGACTTGCGGGCGCCGCGAGATGCGCATGCGCGTCAGCGCGTCCAGCACGGCCTTGTCGGGGCGGGCATTGTCCCACGACGCACACGAGCCGGCACCGCGCACGAAACGTCCGCGGGTGGCCGGCGCGCTGGCGACGGGCGTCGGATCGGCCAACGACGCGTCGGCCGGCTCATCCTCACGCCAAGCCGTCAGCACGCCATCCAACACGTCGGCGGCCGCCGCATCGTCGGCCCCGTCTGCATCGAACAGGTACATCGCCGTGCCGCGTACGCCCGGCAACGCAAGCGGGCGTGACAGCAGGGCATCGAGCGGATCGGTGGTGCGATCACGACGCTGCAAGTCGCCGGACAGCGCCGACAACGCGCGAACGCCGCGACCAAGATCATCAAGCACCAACAACACCAGGCCGAACCCGACCAGCAGTTCGAAGGAGATGTCGAGGTAATAGCCCCACGGCGTCCACGCGCCCTGCGCCCGCAGGAACGGATAGTCGAGGTGATGCAGTCCCCACAGGAAGAACGAGATGGCGAGCAGGCGCGCGCCAGTCGAACTCGCGATGCGATGATGACGCCAGAACACCCATCCGGTCCATAGCGTCGCACCGCTCAGGAACAACACGGCGGGCAATGCGGCCCAGAGGAAATGATCGAGTTCATAAATGGCGACATATGACCACAGCGCGGGAAAGAGCGCCAACGCCAGATACGCCGGTCGTGCCTTGGGCTGCCGCAGGAACACGATCGCCGACCAGAGCAACACGAGCGCGGTCCATCCGGTGGTGACTTGGTGCCAGTACAGCCAGACCCGCTCGCCGGTGAGCAGAAAACTGAGAATGCAGAGCAGGCGCGCCACGTACACGCTCCACGCCACCGCGAACCAGCCGAACCATGGACGTCGGTACCGCACATACAAGTGCGCGCACAGCGCCGCGAGTCCGGTGGTGATCGCCCCCTGCAGCAGCGTCGCCGCCAGCTCCGTCGCCAAGAGCGGCGGCGGCGACTGAATCATGTCGCCCTGCGCCAGGACCAACAGCGGAAGGCTCATGACGCCCACACGACGCTATACATCCGTCGCCGGCGCGCTGGCGCCGATAATCGACACCGGCGGGGCGCCGTCCGTTTGCACGTGATACACGGTGCGTGACGGGAACGCGAAGCTGGATCCGTGTTCGCCGATGATCCGCATGAACGTGATCAACATCTCGTGCCGAATGCGCAGAAACACCTGCCAATCGGTCGTGAGAAACCACGATACGACATTGATGCGAATTGCCGAGTCGGTGAAGCCGACCACGTGCACGCGTACGATATCGGCGAACACCATCGGATGCGCGCGCAACGCCGCTTCGAGTGCGTCGCGAATGCGCTCGAGTTGCTCCGCCGTCGTGCCGTAGGTCAGGTCGATATCGGTGCGCAGCAGAATACGATCGCGTTCACCAAAGGTCTCGATGCGTTCGTCGGCGAGTCGTCCGTTGGGAATGCGCACGACCGTGCGGTCGACCGTCCGGATGCTCGTGGAGCGCAGACCGATGCGCTCGACGGCGCCCTCCGCCGCACCGGCGCGAACCCAGTCGCCCACGCGAAAGGCATTGTCAGCGGCCAGCGACACGCTGCCGAACAGATGCTCGACCGTTTTCTGCGCGGCCAGCGCCACCGCGATACCTCCGATGCCGAGACCGGCCAGCAACGTGCCGACGGGATAGCCGAACTGCGCCAGCGCCACCAGCATCGCGATGATCGCCAGCGTCACCCGCAGGAAATTGCCGAGCAACGGCACCAATGTGCGCGCCTGCGTACCCTGCCCCGTGGCCCACGCCGCATTCGCCACGCGATCCTGCGCGAGACGGATGATGCGCAGCAGACCCCAGAAGATCGAGATCAGCACGAGACCGCGCGTCAGCGACGTGAAGAATCCGGCCACGCGCGTATTGAGGTCCAGCAGCGAAAGGAGCGGTCCGATCGCCAACGACGCCGCCCACAATCGGAAGGGGCCGCGCAAATGCTCCAGCAGCAGATCGTCCCACTCGGTCACGGTGTGTCGCGCGATGCGCCCCAGGAGATTGCGCAGCACGGCCCCGAGTCCCCACGCCAGCAACAGCACGACCGGAATCGCCAGCCCGAGTCCGATCCACTGCCAGAAGTACACGTTGAACGGGCCTTCGCGCATGAGCGTACGCATGGGCGTGCGTGGGAGCCGCTCGCGCAGCCACGGTGCGCCGAGATTCTCGAACCAGCCATCGATGAAGCCGACGGTGGCCTGCGAGAACACCCATCGCACCGGCCCTCCAGACGCGGGCGCGGACAGGCGCACCAAGCGGACCGGATCCTCGCGGCCGTTGACCGACGTGATCACGCCGATCCGGTCGCCGCCCAGGTCGCCATCCGTCGTGTCGCCGGAGACGGCACCGGACACCGTGCGGACATCGATCGCGAGCCGCTGATCGAGGATCGTCTTGAGCCGACGTGCCAGCTGTGGGGCCCGATCGCGCTCCGCGGTGGGCACCGACAGATACTCGGCGGCACCAACCCAGTCGTTGGCCTCGGCGAGGCGCAGGAAGGACTGCAGCGCCGCCCGCGGCGATGCCGGCGACATGCTGGTCGGAGCGCTGTCCGTGCTCGAGGGCCGCGAGGGGAGCCCGAACTGGGCCCGGGCCTGCTGCGGGAGAGACAGGCCGGCGGCGAGGAAGCCCAACGCCGCGGAAATGAGGATGCGAACGCGCATGCTCAAAGATAGCCGGGTGACCAGCGAGTGCCCCGGGTGGGACTCGAACCCACGACCTATGGCTTAAAAGGCCACTGCTCTACCAACTGAGCTACCGGAGCGCCGACCCGCGGTGAAGCGGGCCAGCCTCTCAATTTAGCGAAATGACGCGCCGCGCGAACAGGGGGCACGGCGCGCAAAAACGTATTACCGCAACCGCACCGTGATCCGATGGCCCGCACCCTCGCGCAGCGCTTCCCATCCGTAGTCGAGGGTGAAGCGATCCACCGTGAGCCCGGCGCCTACTGCGACCGGACGCTCCTCACGCAGCTGCGGCCGACGACCGCCCACACGACCGGTGAAGGCAATCCCTTCCAGCGGCGAGTAACTCAACTCCACGCCCCCACGGGGAAAGAGCTCACCGTCGCGTCGCACATCGAGTTGCGCCGTGCCCGACAGGTCAAACCACTTGCCGAGGCCCCGGGGGGCGGTGGCGATGCCCAGCGCAAGCTGAGACGGCAGCGACTCACGGCGGCCGGCGACTTCCAGACGAGGACCCAGGTGCTGCACCGCAACGCCCACCGTGCTGTTCAGAAACTGCAGCGACTTCGAGACGCCGAGGTCGAACACGACGCCGGCCGCGCGATCGTCGGTCACACGCTCTTCGACATACTTCGCGCCGATGCCCCAGCGCATCTGCTTCCAGGTGAGCGACGCGGCGAGCGTCGCCGCGAGGCTGCTGGCACCGGCGGCAGTCTCGCGCGTGAGCACCTCACTCGTCGCCGGGAATATGCCGTAGCGCGGACCGGCGTCGAGCAACTGCACGCCGACGCCAAGGCCCAGCGGTCCGATGGTGGAGCTGCTGGCGAACTGGCCCGCGGTGGCGCCGTTTGCATAGCGCTCCGCACCGAATGCCAGTCCGGTCGCCGTGCCTACCAGCGCCGGGTTGCCGAACACCGCATCCACATCACGGAGCGCCGCCTGCGCGCCGCCCAGCGACAGCACGCGCGCCGTGGCGGGCAGCTTGAGAATGAGCGGGGCGTAGCGCTCACGCTGATCGGACGCCGGGGCCTGTGCCTGCGCGAACGACGCCAGAGCGCCGCTGGCGCACACACTCGCCACACAGGCCGCCATCGCGGAGCGGCGAAGCAACGCACGGCTCATCGGGCCGCTCCGATCGTCTGTGCAGTGAACTCGGGACGCATGTTGGAGAAGCCGATGTTGTCGAGAATGATGGTACCGGCCACGCTGCGATCGAAGCGCCACCGCACGTGCGCGATGCGGGCCGGATCGAACCCGGGCGTTGCGCGGGTGAAATCGGCGAGAGGAATCGCGTACGTCTGTAGCACGATTTCGTACACGTTCGCAAAGCGCTGCTTGTCGCGGCCGGCCCGTCGATAGACGTACGTTTCGAGCGGACGGCGGACGACTCCATACGCCGACAACGGAAGCGAGGCCGAACGCCCGGTGGCATCGGTCACCTCGATCGAGAGGTCAACGGCGACCGTGTCGGGCTTCACATCCTTGGTCGCCGGCTTCTTGGGCACCGGCTTCTTCGCAGCGCTCTTTGACAGCGAGTCGGCCTTCTTCGTGGTGTCACGCGCGGCGGCACGGGGACCGGGCTTGGCGTCAGTCGGCGACAGTGAAAACACCAGCGACGACGACGCGCCCACGTTCCATGCGCTTCGCAGCGAATCGCTGACCTGCATCGCGAACGACGCCGGCTTTCCGAACTTCGTGGTGTCATCACCGGCAACTCGATTGTTCCAGCCGATCGTGACGGCGTTGTGCGCCTGCGTGGATCCGCGCGCACGAAACGGCACCGGCGACTCTTTCCACACCGCCACCGAGTCACTCGACAAGGCGATACCACGCACTGACCCGGACGTCACGTCAACGTCTTCCTCGAAGTCGGCGGCCGTCCGGAATCTACTCTCCTGAAAACGCGTCGTGTACATCGTCTTCGGCAGCCACTGCCCCACGACGCGATGATCGCGGAACATCGGCAGATACTCGCTCTTCCCGCGCAACGTCGCGTCGAGAAACGCCGAGATGTACACCTCCGCGAACTTCCGCTGATCCGCCTGCGAGAGAAACCCGCGCGTATCGAGCGAGCGCGCGCTACGCGGCCCGCCGTCGAGACTACCCCACGTGGTATTCCACTGCCCGTGATTCGCGCGGTACACAAACACCGCCGACTTGAACCACGGCTTGCCGTCGGTGAACCGGATGCGTTCGTACTGTGGCAGCCCGACGAACGTGGACAGATCACCGTCGTGCGAGCCGTGCATTAGGAAATAGTTGTAGTTCGCAACCGGCGTCGGTTTGTCGGCCGGGCGGTACTGCCCGTCCGTCGGCGCAATCGCCACCAGCGACTTGATGTCGAAGTTGAAGTCGAACTTCACCGTGGCATCGTCGGGGTAGTACGCCAGACGATTGAACGCTCCGGCCACCGTGACCGCCTCACCACCACGCGAGTGTCCCATGAGCGCGATGTTGTGCATGTCGACCTTGCCATTGAGCGGCGAGCCGGTGGAGTCGTTGAAGCCCTTCCACGCCTGCAGATGCTTCAACAGCATCCAGCCGCGCGCATCGTTCTCACCACGAATGCCATTCAGAAAGTTCTCATCAACCGACGCCACGATGTAGCCGCGTGACGCCAGCAGCTCGCCAAGGTACTGATATCCGGGATCGGAGAATTGCTTCATGTCATGGTTGCCGTGCACCACGAGCACCAACGGGAATACCCCCGGTGCATCGGGATACCAGACGCGCCCATTCACGGGCAGCTTCGTGAAGTCGAACCCCCAATACTTCTTGCGGATCTGCGCCTGCTTCGGATCAGGGGCCGACGCGAACTTGGCGCCGTTCACGACCGCTGTCTTGAGCGTGACGGAATCACGATAGACTGCGCGCTGCTTGTCGGTGCCGCTGCCGTAGTAGAGCGACTTGACGGCGAAGCTGCCCTTCTGCGACGGGTTCGGGGCAGCGAGGAGTTGCCGCGCCAATACGACATCCGAATCGTCGTGCGCCAACTTGAGCGGGGCCACACAGGCACCCGCGACCAGCGCTGTCGCCAGCGTCGAGCGAAGCAGGACGCGTACCCTTTCTGATTTCCAACGTCGCATGATGGCCGAGAAGAGGTGGGAAATGCCAAGCGGACGGGGCACCACGCTCTATGTACCTCGGCGTAGTGGACTAGCGCAACGACGGCGGGGCGTGGACGCGATGCAGCTGCAGATAGTCACGCAGGAGGCTATCCCACACGACGTCCCATGACTTCGACGCGGCGAACGTACTCGCCCGACGGGCGGCATCGCGCACCAGCGCCCGGTCGTCAACCAGGGCCACGATGGTGCGGGCAAACGCCGCCGCGTCGCCCGGCGGCACCAGCCACCCGCCCCCCGATTGCAGCTGCTCGCGGGTGGGCCCGACGTCGGCGCCAATCACCGGCAGCCCGGACGCCATCGCCTCGAGCATGACATTGCCAAAGGTGTCCGTGGTGCTCGGAAAGAGAAACACGTCACCGCTGGCATACGCCTCACTCAGCGCGGGCCCCTGCAACTTTCCGGTCATCACCGTACCCTGCGGCGCACGCCGCCGCACCTCGGCTTCGTACGGCCCATCGCCGACCACCAGCCAACGCACGCGCCCCGGTCGTGCCCGCTCGACCCGCTCCAGCGCATCGAGGGCCACGTCGAGACCTTTCTCCGCGGCCAACCGTCCCACGTACGACAGCACCAACGTGTCGTTGGTTTGTACGAGGCGCTCACGCAGCGCTGACGACCGGTGGCGCGGCGCAAATCGCTCGCCGTCAACGCCACGCGACCACACCGCCGTCCGCTCGAACCCGTGCGCATTCACCTCCTCGACGATGGACTGGGACGGGCAATACGTACGCAATCCCCCATTGTGAAACCAACGCATGAAGTGCCAACCCGGACGCGCCAAGAGACCCAAGCGGTAATGCTCGGCGTAGGCCACGAAGCTGGTGTGATACGACGACACGAACGGGATCCCCAGCGCGTGCGCCGCCCGACGGCCGGCCAAGCCGAGGCCGAACTCGGTCGCGGCGTGCACGAGCGTCGGCGTGAAGGCCGCCAGCGCCGCCTCCACGCGAGACGACGAAGGCCATGAAAGCCGCAGTTGCGGGTACGCCCAGAATGCCCGACTCCCAAAGCGCTCCACGGCGTCATGGGCCTGCCCCTCGGGATCAAAGGGCGCGAATACCCGCACCACCCCGCCCCGCGCCTCCACCGCCGCGACCAGGCGCTCCAACGTCCGCGCGACACCATTCACCTGCGGCGCGTAGGTGTCGGTGAACAGCGCGAGACGCAGCCCGTCGGCGCGCACCGAGGCCCCCGTGTCTGTCGGCATCACTCAGCGCTCCAGCACATCGCGGTACACGGCGAACAGACGGTCGAACACCGTATCCCAGGCATGCGCGCGTTCCACATGGCTGCGCGCCGCTTCCCCGAGTGTGGACAGGTCACGCGCAAAGAGCTGCACCGCTTCATCGGCCAGGGATCCCGCGCTGCCGCGCTCGTACGACGCCCCGCCGCCGGTGCGCACATGCTCGAGGACGGCGCCGTGGCGCACCGTGAGGACTGGTGTGCCCGACGCCATCGCCTCGATGGCGGACAGCCCGAAGGTTTCGAGTGGGCCGGCCGCGATATAGAGATCGAGCGACGCGAGCAAATCGGCGAGCGCATCCCGATCGCGGAGAAATGGGATGAACGTGACGCGGTCTCCGTACGGATGCGCCTTGAGCATTGACTCCATCGGGCCCGCGCCAACCAGTGCCAGCCGCGCACCGCATCGACGCTCAACGTCTCGCCACGCATCCAGCACCACACCGAGCTCCTTCTCGCGAGCGAATCGTCCGACGAATGCCGCCAACGGCCCATCGGGCAACCGGAATCGGCGACGCGTGTCTCGTGCACGCTCGCGGCGTTCCGGCGAGAATCGTTCAAGATCGACGCCGAGCGGGACCTTGGCCACGCGGTCGATCCCGATGCGCGCGAGCTCGGTCGCCGCGTAGTCGGAGGCGACGATCGTGAGCGGAAAGAGTCGGTCGAGCCGGCGCAGATACCACGCGGAGCCGTGTGCGAGGGCGCGTCGGAGCGTGCCATCACGTTCGGCGTTCGGCGCGAACTGCCGTGGCACGTCGGTGTGCGCGAAACACACCATGGGAATGTCGAGCGATCGGGCGGTTGACCTGGTAATCCACGGGATGATGAATGGACTGCCAACTTCGATCAGATCGGGCCGCTCGTGACGCACAACGCGCGAAACGCTGCGCGTGGCCAGCATGAATCGATAAGGGCGCTGTCCCGGGATGTGCGGCCCCCGCAGGCGATACAGGCGTACGCCATCGCCGTCCACCACGCGATCTCGATGGCCTGGCACGACGATGGTCTGACGCAGCCAAGGGCGCGCATCGACATAACGCGCCTTCTCGAGCAGGTACGTGCGTATTCCACCGCTCGTTTCGCCAAACCACTCCGTGATGTCGAGAACACTCGTCGCCGCGTCAGCGCGCAAGCGCGGCGGGAGCGACACCTCGCCCAGCGAGTGCAGGCTTTCCGCCTCACCTTCGGCCGTCAGACGATCCGACAGCGCAGGTACCGATGACAGCAGCAACGCGAAGCTCCCGGTCAGAAACGCAACGATGGCCGGCTCTCCGAAAAGAGCCGGCCATCGCGTGGTCCTACACCAACGTCATCCGATTCAGTTCATGCCTGACAAGGCGGCCACCGTAGCGGCACCAGCCGGCGTCTCGATGACGAAGGTCACGCGACGATTGAGTTCGGCTCCATCGGCAGTGCCCTGTGCGCCCGGGCGAACCAGACGCGTCTTGCCATAACCTACCGTGCGCAGCGCCGTCCCATCGAGGCCCTTCGTCACGAGGTAGTCACGAACCGCATCAGCCCGCTCACGCGAGAGACGCAGGTTGTAGTCGGCCGAACCGGCAGGATCAGCGAAACCTTCAATCGTGATCGTGGCGCCCTTGTAATGCTGGTTGGCCACCTGAGCGAACTTCTCGAGCGCGGCCTGATCATCCTGACGTACGGCGGCATCGTCGAACGCAAAGTGCACGGGCATCGCGAACTTCACCTGACCTTCCATCGCCGTGATCTTGGCACCGAACTCGGTGCGCATGGTGGTGAGGTCGTTCCGCAGCGCATTGAGATCCGTGCGCAGACCGTTCACATCCGTGCGCAGCGCATCGTCACCCGCCACGCGCTCGGTCCGCTCGGTACCCAGCGCGACGCGCTGCTCTTCGAGTCCCTTACGGACGAAACCCTTCGTCGCACAGGCGCCCAACGTGCTCGCCGCGAGTGCAACCATTGCCACATACTTTACCTGTCGCATGAAGTCTCCTTGTCCAGTCGTGAGGTGAAGCTCGAGTATCGACGTATATCCATCGGGCTCGCGATACATGCGTCATGCATAACGCGAACCACGAGTTGAACCTCGCCATACCGCACGACTTTCGAAGTGCCTCATATCACACATTTCGTACCACTTTGCGTTGATCGTGTGCCGCATCACACCAGGCGAAAAACGTGTAGCGAACAGGCTCGTCAGGCCGGTGCTTTCGCCAGCCACTCGCCGCCGTCGATCACGAAGATCGATCCGGTAATCCAGTCACCTGCTGGCGACGCGAGAAAAGCGACCATGTTCGCGATGTCACGCGGCGAGCCCCACCGCCCGAGGGGAATTCCCTTCTTCGCGTACTCCGCCATGCGCGCATCCGCGGCCGCGAACACGTCGGGCACGCCACTGTCCGCCGGTGGCGTGAACGCCTTCCGCACGCCTTCGGTGGGGATGGGTCCCGGCGCGATCGCGTTCACGCGAATGCGCTGCGGCGCCCACTCCACGGCCAGCGTGCGCGTGAGCGCATCGACGCCGGCCTTGGCGGCGGTCGCATGCGCCATCATGGGCCAGCCACGATAGTGCAACGTCATGGATGTGCTGACGATGCGGCCGCCGCCTTGCGCCGCCATGATCGGATACACCGCTTGCGAGCAGTAGAACGTGCCGTAGAGATCGATCTCAACCACACTCTTCCACGCATTCGGCGACAGGGTCGCGCTCGGTGCGTAGAAGTTGCCGGCGGCGTTGTTCACGAGCACGTCGATACGCCCCAACTGCTGTGCGATACCATCGATCGCCGCCTTCACCTGCTCAGGATCACGCACGTCGAGCTGCACCGCCGTGACCTTGCCGCCGCGCGATTCGATGTCGGCCCGGGCGGCTTCGAGGTTGGCCGGCTTGCGACTGGCCATCACGACATGCGCGCCAAGCTCGGCGAGCAATTGGGAGATGCCGAGACCAATGCCGGTGCCACCGCCGGTGACCAAGGCGACTTGTCCGTCGAGGAGCCCCGGTCGGAAGATCGAGGCCACGTTCGCGAGATCGGGCCCACCAGTCGCATCGTTCATGCCGCTACTCCGTGTGAAGGCGCTGTGAATTGACAACGAGGTCGTCGGACGTCATCGCGTCGAGCAGCAGTGACACCTGTTCGTCCAGACAGAAGCTACGACGATGATGCGGTGTGAGCCCGCGTTCGTCGAGAGCGGTCCGGTGCACGGCGGTGCCGTAGCCGCTGTTCCGCTCCCAGGCGTAGCCGTCGTATCGGGCGGCGAGTGCGTGCATGAGCCGGTCGCGCGTCACCTTGGCCACGATCGACGCGCACGCGATCGCGTAGCACTTGGCGTCGCCCTTCACCACCGCGGTGTGCACGTGCCCGAGGGTGCGGAGCGGCTTGCCATCGACCAGCACGTGATGGGGCTCGCAGCCGAGGCGCGCCGGCACGCGAGCGAGCGCCCGCCGCATGGCGAGGACCGTGGCGTGGTAGATGTTGATGCGATCAATCTCGCGCGCACTGGCCGCGCCAAGCGAGACGACCAGGGCGTGCTCGCGAATGCGCGCCGCCAGGGTCACGCGTGTGGCCGCGTCGAGCTGCTTGGAATCGTCCACGCCGGCGATGGCGCGGCGGCCGGGCGGCATGACGATCGCACATGCGACAACGGGGCCCGCAAGCGGGCCCCGTCCGACTTCATCCACACCCACCAGGAGCGGCCCGTGTTGCGCACGCAGGGTGCGCTCGATCGGAGTCCACCGAGCCACGTGGGCCGGCTTCCTGGTGAGGGCGAAAACGCGTGTGTCTTACGCGCCGCGAGGGGCGCGCACGACCTTACGCTCCTTGATACGCGCGGCCTTACCCGTCACGTCGCGGAGGTAGTACAGCTTCGCACGGCGCACGGCGCCACGGCGAACCACGATGATCTCGGCCACCATCGGGCTGTGGATCGGGAAGATACGCTCGACGCCGACACCGTTCGAAATCTTGCGCACGGTGAACGTCTCGCTGACACCACCACCACGACGCGCGATGCAGACGCCTTCGAACGCCTGAACGCGTTCCTTGTCGCCTTCCTTCACGCGCACGTTGACGCGCACGGTATCACCCGGGCGGAACGGCGTGACGGTCTTCATCCACTCTTTCTGCGTTTCGATAAACGGATGCATAGTTCTCTCCGGGGCCAAACTGCGCCCGGTTCAGGTGCTGCAGATCCGGCGGTACGACGTCGATCTGCCTGTAGCCGAAGCCCGTGCAGCGAACGACACCAACACCAACGGTGCGAGAGGCCATGACGCGGACTGGGAGCGAAGTCCCCCGATCCGGAATCGACGTGGCATCGCCGCCCGGTATATTCCGGGGAGGCAAAATGGTCTCGAAAGACCGGTAAAACACTAGAGCTTTAGAAGATACCCGAGGAATTGCCGCTGGCGCTAGTGCCTCGCCTGCCGGTAGAGTTGGGAGGACGCCCCATTCGGCCCAGCCATCCCTCCGTCGGCCCGGCCCCCCGCCGCCACCAGTGCCACCTCTCTCGTGATCTCTTCGCTCGAGCCTGAACCGCCGACTGCGCCGCCGACCTATCCCACCACGCGGACGGTCGATCAGGTGGATGATTATCACGGCAACTTGGTGGCTGATCCATTCCGATGGCTGGAAGACGACACCTCCGCGGAGACCAAAGCCTGGGTGGAGGCGCAGAACCGCGTCACCTTCGGGTATCTCGACCGGATTCCGTGTCGCGACGCCCTCAAGGCCCGACTGACCGACCTGGTGAATTATCCCCGGTACTCCGCCCCGGTCGTGAAGAAGCAGTGGCATCTCTTCACCAAGAACGACGGCCTGCAGAATCAGGCGGTCTACTACATCCAGGAAGGCGTCGCCGGCACGCCGGTCGTGCTGATCGACCCCAACTCCCTCTCGACTGACGGCACGACCCGGGTAGCCGGCCTCACGTTCAACAAAACCGGCACGCGTATCGCCTACATGCTGAGCCAAGCCGGTTCGGACTGGCAGCAGATTCGCGTGATCGATGTGGCGACGCGCGAGAACCTGCCCGACGTGGTCGACTGGGTGAAAGTCTCCGGGATCGCCTGGCACGGCGACGGCTTCTTCTACAGCCGTTATCCCTCACCCGAGAACACCGACGCCGCCTTCTCCTCGGTGAACGAAGACCACCAGGTCTTCTACCACACACTCGGCACGTCGCAGTCGTCCGACCGCTTGGTGTACCGGGACCGTGACAACCCGCAGCGCTTCCACACGGTCGGCACCACGGAGGACGAACGCTTTGCCGTCCTCTCGGTGAGCGATCGCGGGCAGGGCAAGGATGGTAACGCGCTGCACCTGCTGGACCTCACCGTGCCCGACGGCGCGTTCGCTCCGTTGTGGCGCACGTTCGACGATCAGATGGACGTGCTCGACACCGTCGGCGATCAGCTCCTCGTGCTCACGAACCGCCACGCGCCCAATCAGCGCGTCGTGCGCATCGATCCCACTGCTCCCGACGAAGCGAACTGGGTCACGGTGATCGACGAGCGCACTGAGCCCGTGAGTGGGATGTCGACCGCTGGCGGACGCCTGTTCGCGACGTATCTGAAAGACGTGACGACGCGCGCCTACGTGTATGCGCTCGACGGCACCGTGGAGCGCGAGATCACGCTCCCCGGCATCGGCACCGCCGGCGGCTTCGATGGCGAGCATGATGCGACGTCGGTGTACTACGGCTTCACCTCGTTCACGGCACCGATCACCGTGTATCGGTACGACATCGCGTCGGGACGCAGCACGCAGCTGCGCGACGTCACGCTGCCGTTCGACCCGACGCAGTTCGACACGACGCAGGTGTTCGTGACCAGCAAGGATGGCACGCAGGTCCCGGCGTTCATCGTGGCCCGAAAGGGGCTCGTACTCGACGGCGCCAATCCCACGATGCTGTACGCGTACGGCGGCTTCAACGTGTCGCTGCCGCCCAACTTCAGTGCCATGCGCGTGGCCTTTCTCGAGCAGGGCGGCGTGTACGTGCAGGCCAACCTGCGCGGCGGCAATGAATACGGGGAGGCGTGGCACCAGGGCGGCATGAAGGAGAGGAAGCAGAATGTCTTCGACGACTTCGTGGCGGTGGCCGAGTGGTTGTTCGCGCACGGCTATACCCGCAGCGACAAGCTGGCGATCGCGGGCGGCTCCAACGGCGGCTTGCTGGTCGGCGCCATCATGACGCAGCGTCCCACCTTGGCAAAGGTCGCGTTGCCGGCCGTCGGGGTGATGGACATGCTCCGCTTTCACAAGTTCACCATCGGCTGGAACTGGATCGCCGACTATGGGTCGAGCGATGACGCCGACGGCTTCCGATACCTCGTTGCCTACTCGCCGCTGCACAATCTGAAGGACGGCACGGCGTATCCCGCCACGCTGATCACCACGGCCGACCACGACGATCGCGTCGTGCCGGCTCACTCGTTCAAGTTCGCCGCACGATTGCAGCAAGCGCATCGTGGGCCGAACCCGGTGCTGATCCGCATCGAGACGCAGTCGGGACACGGCAGTTCGTCACTCACCAAGCAGATTGCGGAAATAGCCGACGAGTACGCGTTCATTTTCGAGAACCTCGGGCATTCACCGGAGTCGCTCTGACCGGAGCCCGCCTCACCGCGCTCGCGCTGCTCGTGGCGGGTACCGCACTCGGCGTCGGACTCGGTACCGGCGCGCCCACGCTCGCGCGGCTCTCACGCTTTGAGACCAAAGCGATCGAAGGCATGCCGATCGTGGGCAACAAGGCCGCGTTTCGCCTGTTCGACATGCCCGACAGCGTGGCGGTGTACGGCACGCAGTATTTCCTGCCGTCGCGTGGCACGATCATCATCCTGCACGGGCTCGGCGCCCACGACGCCCTGGCCATGCAGGCCGGCGACTCGCTGCGACGCGTGACCGGCATGAACATTCTGTTCCTCGACCTGCGTGGGAACGGGCGGTCGGGCGGCGCGCGGGGACGCATCGGGCACGACACCCAGTACGCCGACGACCTCGCCGGTGTCGTGCGCGAACTCAAGCGCGCGAATCCGTCGGGGCCGGTGTTGCTGGTAGGTGTGCGTCAGGGTGCCGGCACGGTGCTCGCGTTTGCCGCACACGCGCGTGATGCCGAGCAGCCACGTGTGCAAGGGATCGCGCTGGTGGATCCCATCCTGACGCTGGATTCGCTACAGATGGCGGGCACGCAAGACGGTGGTGCCTTTCAGTGGCACACCCGGAGACTGCGCGTGCAACAGCTGTTGAACGTCGCGGGCCTGCACTTCGCCGACCGTCTTCCCGTGGCGTATCAGCGGGCGCAGCAGCCCGACGGACCGACCGCCCGCACCTTCAGCTGGCGCGCCATTCGCACCCTGCTGCCGCACGATCCGTGGGCCATTGCGAACGACACGCCGCTGCCGGTGTTGCTGGTGCGCCGCGACGCGCCCGTAGCCGTGCCGTTGCGTCGCACCGACCGGCACGAAGTGGAATCCGTGCCGATCGACGCGTCGCTGTTTACATCGGCAACGTGGCGCATCTTCGAACGGTGGACGGCGCAGTTTTCCGCCGATGCCGCTGTTCCGGAGAACATTCTCCCGTACGTGCCGATTCCACTCACCGACACCGCACGGTAACACCACGTACTACTTCGACGGAAACGGGCGAGGGGCCGGCAGATCGGCGGCGAAGCGCCACGGCGCCGCCCCCTCCCGCGTGAGCTTCACATTGGCGAGCCGTGCGCGCACCATGGCGATCGGCATCGGGCCACCTTGCAGCACGGCGTCATGAAACTCCCGGTCGGTCATCTTCTTCGACATCACCAGCTCCTTGTACAACGCGCGCAACTGCAATCCACCCAGCATGTACGCCGCCTGATAGATCGGTGAGTACGACCCGTTGAACGAGCGGCGCACTTCCCCCTCGGCGTTGGCGCGCTCGAACGGCACCTTGTCCACTACATACTCGATCGCCTGCTCCGGCGTCATCTTGCCCAGGTGGAAGCTCAGCGAGAAGACGATGCGCGCACTGCGATGCATGCGCCACGCGAGCGCCCCGAGACGGTCTTCCGGCGTGACATGGAAGTCGCGATCCCACAGAAACATTTCCCAATACAACGACTGCCCTTCGTTCCAGAACGGCGTGGAGAACACGCGGCGATGTGGGTTGTAGCGCGCCGACATGAACCCTTGCAGATGGTGGCCGGGATTCAGCTCGTGAAAGACCACCGCGCGCGAAAAGTAGGGATTGTTGCCGCGCAAACTCATCAGCTTCTCTTCATCGGTCATGTCCGCTGTGGGATACGACACGAGAATGAGATCGCCGCCCAGAAAGAACGGTGAGACGCGCTGACGCTCGGGGGCCATCATCTCCATGCGCCAGTCTTCGCGGGCCAATGCCGGAATCGTGACCCAGTCGTGCTTGGCGAAGAACGCGTCCGCCTCGTTCGCAAGGTCGCGAATGAGATCTGGCTGCTTGCCGGGCTCGACGTACATGTTCTTCACTTTCTCCATCGCCGCTTTCCAGTCGTCGCCCACGCCCATCTCACGCGCGGCCTTCTTGGCCTCGGACAAGCTGAACGCATACTCCGTCTCGGCGATCGCGATCAGTTCATCGGCCGTATACGGAATCATGGCGTGGCGCAGATCCGCCGCGAGCCCCTCGGCGCCGATCGGATCGCCGATGATCGGCTCATTGGCCGCCGCCGCATTTCGCGGTGCCGGCGCCGCTCCGGCGCCGCCCTGCCCTCCCGCTCCGCCACCGCCTGCGACGACGGATGCCGGCTGGATACCGACCACCCGCGTGCGAATGGTGGTCGCGTAGCGCCGCATCGCTTCGTCGAGCTTCTGATAGGGATTGGTTGCCCACCAGGAAAAGAGCGGATCGTACCCGTTGTAATAGCGATACCACACGCCCACGGTGTTGCGGATCTGATCGAGTTGATCGGCGGCGCGGTTGCCCACCGTACGCGATACCTTGGGCGCCGGGACGCGGGCCGGACGCGGTGTACCATTCGCGCTGTCGCCGGCGGGACGGGCCGGGGCAGGCTCGAGCACCGCCCGCAGGCTGTCGACCAGCTTGGCGACATCGGCGAGCGTGCGAGCCGACGCCTGCGCATCGATGGTCTTGAGGTCGCGTCGTTCATCCTGCAGCGCGAGTACGCGATCGGCGAAGGGAAGCAGCGGCAGCATTTCCTTGCGCTGAATCTCCTCGCGATCCATCAGTTCGAGCTGATAGCGCAGATGATTCTCGAGCAGCGCGTAGTCCGCCTTGCCTTCTTGCGACAGCTTGTCGAACACGAGCTCACCCAAGCGTGCGCGCCAGGCCATGTAGAAGGCACGCGTACGCGAGCGCTGCGCGGGAGAGTCGGGCGCGTCGTAGCGACGCTGAAGCACCTGCTGATCGGAGGCAAACCGCGCGATGACATCGGCCATCTCGCTCGTACGCGCCGACACGAGGGCGCTGAGCGCGGGGACACTCGCCGTCGGATCAGTCGGGAAGTTCTGCCGCGTGGTCGTCTTCACGCCGCCCGGCTGCGCGGACAACACGAGGGGAATCGCAAACAGCGACGTAGCTGCCCAAACGGCGCGCGACGAACGAATCACAACGGACTCCTGCGGGTCGGGGATGCGGTCACGCCACGCTGGCGCAACTCGGACTGTCGGACGCCTGCGATGCGGCATCAGCCGATGCGGCATCAGGCGGTGCGATATCAGGCGATGGGATGCACACGCGTGGCAAGCGGATGGTAAACGTGGCCCCACGCTCCAGCGACGAGACGACGCTGATGGCGCCGCCGGCCTGCCGGACAATGCCGTCGACCGTGGCCAGGCCCAGTCCCGTCCCTTTGCCAATCGGCTTGGTGGAGAAGAACGGTTCGAACACGTGCGGCAGGGCCTCGGGGGCGATCCCGTGGCCTTCGTCCTGCACCACCAACGTGATGACGTCGCCCGTCGCCATGCCCAGCTCGGCGGCCTGCGCGTCATCCACCGTGTCCTTCGCGACCTGAAGGCGAAGCGTGCCGCCGTCGGGCATGGCATCGCGCGCATTCACCGACAGGTTCACCACCACCTGATCGAGCTGCGACGGATCGATCCACACCGGCGAGTCGTTGGCCTTGACGTCGACCGTGACCGCGATGTCGGCACCGAGGAGCCGTTCGAGCATGGTGGCCATCTGCCGCACGTGCGTACCGAGGTCGAGCTGCTGCGGTTCTATCGTCTGACGGCGCGCGTAGGCCAGCAGTTGTCGCGTCAGTCCCACGGCCCGCTGCGCGGCCGCGCTGGCCTCGTCTACATCGGCGCGTTTGCGATCGTTGGGCGGGATACTCTCCTTCAGCAACGTGAGATTGCCGAGGATCACCATCATGATGTTGTTGAAGTCGTGCGCGATGCCGCCGGCCAGCCGACCCACGGTGGCGAGTCGCTGACTTCGTTCTTCGGCGGCGATTTCACTGCGCAGGTCAGTGAGATTCACCGCGCTGGCCGATGCGCCGATGATCACGTCGCTGGCGTCGCGTAACGGCAGCAGCGTAACCGCGTATTCCTGATCCGGCTCCAACCGCATGGTTTCGGTGAAGCTCTCGCCATTCAACGCGCGCTGCCAACTGTGCGTACCGGCGTGCTGCAGTTGCGCGACCAACTGCGAGGCAGTGGGTGACGCGGCCACCAACATGCCAGTGGCATCGACCACCGCCACGGCGTCTCGTGCACCGGCGAAGTGCGCCTCGAGCCGCGCCGATGAAGTGCGCATGGCCTCGAGAATGCGCGCGCGCTCTTCCGCGTCTGCACGACGCTGCCCGACGGCGACCGCGAGCAGGATGTGCGAGATACCCACAATGAACGCGTAGCCCTGGGCCCACGCGATCTGATAGAACGTTTCGTCCGAGAGAACGACGAACGGCCCGCGTCCGTTCAGGGTGGCAAGGACGCAAGCGCCGGCTACGGCGATGGTGCCCCACAGCGTAGTGCCAACGCCTAGGCGAAACGCCGACCAGATGAGCAGCGGACTGACGACGACGCCAAGTGGTGGCTGAAACGCCGAGTTGCTGGTGTACGAGAAGGCGACCAGCAAGGACAGCGCAAGCGCTTCGAAGAACAGCAGTCGTTCGAGCACCTGCTGTCGCGTGGTCGACTCCATCGTGGACACCTGCTGCCGACGCAGGTGCATGAGCGCCGGCACCAACAGCAGCACCCATGTAATCTCCGACACCCACCACTGAAAGCCTTCCATCGGCACGGTGCCGCGGCCGATCGCCGAATAGCCGATACCACCCAGCAGCGCGGCCAGGGGAATAGTGCCCACCGACGCGACAAGGCCGAACCGGGCCAGATCGCCCGGCTGCTCGAAGTCGGGCGGACGACGGAGCACGCGCTCGGTCAGCTCGGTCGTGCCCCATTCGCCCACGATGCGCGCGCTGATCAACAGCAGCTGCACCGGCAGTGAGCCGGCCACGAACAATTCCAACGCGCACCAGTTCATCACCGCGAGCGCCGCGACCATGACGGGGCGGAGCGCGCGCGGCGTCAGAAACAGCGTGAAGATGCCGACCGCCGTGGCCGGCCACACGCCGAAGTTCGACCCGAACCGGAACGAGGCGGCGAGGGGGGCGGCGACGGCAAGGAAATAGAGAATCGCGGCCACGATCGCCGACGGCCCGAAGCGCGCGAAGGCGAGCGCCCCGAGCGATTCACCGCGTCGCGTCGGTGCCGAGAGCGGCATCGAGCTGGTCATCGGGGGAATGTTCCGACCGGCGCGGCCGGATCGCAAGCAGTCAGCACGCGTGGTTTTACTCGGAGGCGATCGTTTCCAGCTCTTCCCAGCGGGCCATCATGGCCGGGATCGCCGACTCGAGTTCGGCCACCCGGCTACGGACGGCACCGAAGGTGGCGGGGTCACGAACCACCGCCGGGTCGGCGAGCGAGACATACCCCTGCTCCAGTTCCTGTTCGCTTGCGCTGATGCGATCGGGGAGCGCCGCCAGCTCCTGCGTCTCCTTGTACGACAACTTCCGCTTCTTCGGCTTCGCGCCGCCGGGGATCTCGATGCGTTTCGGTGGCACAGCGTTGACCACCACCGGTGCCGGCCGTTGACGAAGCCAGTCGGTGTACCCGCCCACGTACTCGCGAATCACGCCCTTCCCTTCGAACACCAGCGTGCTCGACACGACCGCATCGAGAAAGGCACGATCGTGCGACACCAGCAGCAACGTGCCGGTGAACGCGGTGAGCAGCGCCTCGAGCACATCAAGCGTTTCGATGTCGAGATCGTTGGTGGGTTCGTCGAGGACGAGCACGTTGAACGAGCGCGTGAACAGGCGGGCCAGCAGGAGGCGATTTCGTTCGCCGCCGCTCAAGGCACGCACCGGCGTGCGGGCGCGATCGGGGGAGAACAGGAAGTCCTGCAGGTAGCCGTTCACGTGCCGCTGCTGACCCCCCACCGACACGAACTCGGCGCCGTCGGCAATGCTGTCGAACACGCTGCGCTCGGGGTCGAGCTGCTCGCGACGTTGATCGAAGTATGCGATCTCGAGATTCGTGCCGTGACGGATCGATCCGCTCTGCGGCGTGAGCTCGCCAAGCAGGAGTTTGATGAGCGTGGTCTTACCACAGCCGTTCGGCCCCACCAAGCCCACGCGGTCGCCGCGCATGATGGTGGTGGTGAGTTCCGACACGATCGACTTCGTACCATGCGTGAAACTGATGGCGTTCGCCTCGAGCACCATCCGTCCGGAGCGCTCGGCGTCCTGCGTCTGCGCCCGTGTAGTGCCCACGCGTTCACGGCGCTGCGACCGCTCCACCCGTAGGGCTTCGAGGCCGCGCACCCGTCCTTCGTTGCGCGTGCGTCGCGCCTGAATACCGGTGCGAATCCACACCTCTTCCTTCGCCAGCCGTTTGTCGAACTCTTCCCACGACTTCGCTTCCGACGCCAGCATGGCGTCCTTCCGCTCGAGATACGTATCGTAGTTGGTCCCGAAGTCCACCAGCCGGCCGCGATCGAGTTCCACGATGCGGGTGGCGACCCGGCGCAGGAACGCGCGATCGTGGGTCACGAAGATCAAGGTGAGTCCGCGCGAGGTGAGGTACTCCTCCATCCACTCGATAGCGTCGATGTCGAGATGGTTGGTGGGCTCGTCGAGGAGAATGAGATCGGGCTCGCACACGAGTGCGCGCGCCAACAACGCCTGACGCGTGCGACCACCCGAGGCCTGCTCAATACGCGCCTCCGGGTCGAGGGCGAGATGTTCGAGCACGGTCTCCACGCGGATGTGCAGCTGCCACGCGTCGGCCGAATCGAGGGCGCGATGCAGGCGGTCGAGCTCGCGCAGCGCGGCATCGGAGTGATCCACACTGACGCGCAGCGAGGCCGCGTGGTACTCCGTGAGCAAGCGGCCGCGATCGCCCAACCCTTCGGCGACCACCTCGAACATCGACCCGGTGAGCGCCAGCGGCATCTCCTGATCGAGCCGGGCCATCGTCACGCCGCCCAGCTTCACCACCGCCCCGCTGTCCGGCCCCTGCGTGCCGTCGAGCACCTTCATGAACGTGCTCTTGCCGGCGCCATTGCGGCCCAGCAGACAGACCCGCTCCCCCCGCTCGATGGCGAAATCGGCGTGGTTGAGCACGGGGGGACCCCCGAAGGCGACACTGACGTCCTGCAACGATACGAGCGACATGCCGCACATTAGCTTGCAGGCATGGCCAATGCGACGGACACGCCGCCTTCCGGCACGCGATCGGAGCATCGATCGGTGCTGCTGTACGACGGGGACTGCGGTTTCTGCGCCGGCAGCGTGCAGTTCGTGCTGCGACATGAACCGGCGGCCGCGCGAGGGCGCCTGGCGTTCGCCCCGCTGCAGAGCGCCTTCGGTACTCGCGTGCGCGAGCAATTTCCGGAGTTGGTTGGCGTGGATTCGGTGGTGTGGTACGACCCCGCGGTTCCCGCCGTACGCGTGCGCAGTGCGGCGGCATTGGCCGCCACGGCCCACTTGGGCGGCCTGTGGGCCGTCGCGGCCACGCTCGCCCGCCTCGTGCCTCGGGGACTCAGGGACGCGATCTACGATAAGATCGCCCGTCGCCGCTTCGAGATCGCCGCCCCGGCCTGCCTGCTGCCGACCCCTGAGGAACGGGCGCGCTTCCTTCCGTAGTCTTCCGTCGAGACGGTAGTTTCTCGCATGTCTCTTCCCCTCCCCGAGTACGATGGGCTCGATGGACTCGCCATCGCCGACCTGGTGCGCCGTCGTGAACTGAGCCCGGCCGATGTGACCGAAGCGGCGCTGGCCCGCGTGGCCGTCCGCAATCCGCGGCTCAACGCCGTGGTCCGTCCGCTCGACGCCATGGCCCGCGCGATGGCCGCGAAGGTCGATCTCGAGGCGCCCTTCGCTGGCGTACCGATGCTCATCAAGGACTTGATGACGGGTATCGCCGGCGTGCCCACCAGCGACGGCACCCGGGTGATGCAGGCCATCGTTCGTGAGCACGACAGTGAGCTGGTAGCGCGCTATCGCGGTGCCGGCGCCGTGTTCATCGGCAAGGCCAACACCCCCGAACTCGGCCTCACACCGTATACCGAGAGCGAGGCGCTGGGCCCCGCGCGCAACCCGTGGGATCCTACCAAAACCACCGGCGGCTCGAGCGGTGGCTCCGGCGCGGCGGTGGCGGCGCGCATCGTGCCCATCGCCCACGGCGGCGACGGCGGTGGATCGCTGCGCATTCCAGCCTCCTGCAACGGCGTGTTCGCCATCAAGCCCACCCGCGGCCGCCTGCCCACCGGCCCTGACATCGGCGACGCCTGGCGCGGCTTCGTGCAGGAGCATGTCATCACCCGCAGCGTGCGCGATTCCGCCGCGATGCTCGATGCCACCGCCGGCGAGGACGCCGGCACACCGGTGGCCTGTCCACCGCAGGAACGGCCGTTTCTCGATGAGGTCACGCGCGAGCCCGGGCGTCTGCGCATTGCCGTGACCACGACGCCGTTCTTCGGCAGCACGGTGCACCCCGACTGCGTGGCCGCACTCGAAGACGCCGCCGCGCTGCTGGAATCGCTGGGGCACGACGTGATCCGCGCCGAACCGGTGGTCAATGGCGAGGTGTTAGCGCAGGCGTTTCTCACGGTGGTCGCCGCCGAAGCGCGCGCGGATATCGAGTGGATCGGCGCCCAACTCAAACGCGCGCCACGTAGCGACGATGTGGAACTCACCACCTGGGCTCTTGGACTGGTGGGCAAAGCGGCCAGTGCCGCCGACTACGCCACGTCGGTCCGCACGCTGCAGATGGCAGGACGCACCGTGGGTCGCTTCTTCACCAACGTCGATGTGCTGGTCACGCCGACGTTGGGGGCGCCTCCCTTCACCATCGGTGCCCTGCAGCCCACGACCGCCGAACGCACCATGCTGCGCGTGGTGGCGGGACTCGGCCTTGGCGGTGTGCTCAAGGCCGCCGGCTTACTCAACGAGACCGCGAAGAAAGTGTACGGCTTCATTCCCTACACGCCGCTGTTCAACGTGACCGGCCAGCCCGCGATGTCCGTGCCATTGCATTGGAACGCCGCCGGTCTGCCGATCGGCACACAACTCGTGTCGCGCTTCGGCGACGAAGCCACGCTCTTTCGCGTGGCCGGTCAGTTGGAACGCGCCCGCCCGTGGGCGGGACGCATTCCGCCGCTGATCTGAGGCGTGGCTGATTACATCTTGGTCGCAGGCTTCAGCGTCGCACCAGCCAGTCGGCCTACGCCACCAAGCGTGGTCTGCGCGGCGTTCAAGCCCAGACGGAAATCTTTGTCGGTATAGGTGGACCATACGTCGGTGGGCTGGTGCCAGTGCGGGTTCCAGCCGTTGCCTGTCTGCGTGCCGCGCTCGTTCTCGCGCAAGCTGATCGCGGGAATGAGGTCCTGGAACGGTCCCGAGTCGGTGTTGGTCATATGAGGACCCACCTGCGCCGGATAGTCGGTGGCGTACTTCGTGTTGGATTGGTGCAGCGCCCACGCCAGCTCCGACGACGCCTTCCACATCTTCGAGTTGATCTGGAACTCGATGTTCACGTCCGCTTCCGGACGCTGATCCTTGGCCATGGTGCCGTCGGCCTTCGGCATGCCGTGATCCCACATCATCATGTCGTGCTGGATCATGCCGAGCCACTTGGGTTCCGGATACTTGCCCGACCCCTTCGGCTCTTCGATACCCTGCAACTTCGCGCGCTGTTCGATGTACGCGCGCGCGCCGTTTAAGCCGCTCTCCTCGTTATTCCACAGCACGAAGCGAATGGAGCGCTCGGTCTGCACGTCGGGGCTGCTGAAAATCCGCGCCAGTTCCATCACGAGTGCGGTGCCGGAGCCGTCGTCGTTCACGGCCTCGCCCCAGCCGATACCATCCATATGCGCACCCACGATGTACATCTCTTCCGGATGCGTCGTGCCGACCTTCGTGCAATACACTTCCTGACGCTCGCCCGGCGTGCTCGGCTCGGCGTTCAACGCGCGCAGCTTCGGGTCGGGCTGCAACAGCGAGTCGTTGTTCACACCGGTGCGCGTGCGAATACCGCGGTTGCGCCCACCGCCGGATGCCTGCGTGGGCGGCGGGCCGACACGACGGAGCGGCGGCTGACCGGCCGCGGGCGGCGTGGCGGCAGGCGGTGCAGCCGGGCGCTCGGCCAAGGTGGGCGGTTCGTAGCGATAGATGATGCGCTCGGTGTTCGAGCAGCCGTAGCTCTTGAGCTGCGCTTCGATCCAATCCACCGCATCGCGGTTGCGCTTGGTGCCCTGCTTCCGGTCGCCGAACTGCGTGAGTCCCTTCAGCGTGGTCTTGTACTTCTCCAGGTCGAGGCGCGCGACCATCAACGCGACCGGATCGGCAGAGTCGATCGGGGCAATCGCCGTCGGCAGCACCTGCTTCTGGGCGAGAGCGGGCGACGCCGTCAGGACGGCCACGACGGCCGAGAGGGACAGGGAAGTGAGCGTGCGCATCGTACGCATGATGTGGCGAGTGGAAAGGAAAACGTGGCAAAAACGTGGCGGGACCTTCAAACCATTCTGACGGACCGGGGCATCCAAGCGTTGAGGTCACTTCTCAATACCTTCCCATGAGCCCCATGTTTATCGCCTCTTCAAGCTCCGCCCGGTCGACGTCGTGCGCAACCGGCTTCGGCCGGCGCCTCTCGGCCTTGATTGCCGTGGCGACGTTCGTGCCCGCCGCACTGACCGCACAGACCGAGCGCCGCACACTTAGCGGTTCGCAGGTGGCGCTCTACAACGTGGCCGGCGAGGTCCGCATCGTGCGCGGCGACCGGCGCGACGTGCAGTTCGAGATCACCATGCGGGGACGGGACGCGAACCGCCTACGCATCGAGACCGGCACCGTACGCGGATTGCCGACCCTGCGCGTGATCTATCCCGACGACGATGTGGTCTATCGCGGCGGCCCCGAGCGGCGGTGGGGCGGCAGTACCGAAACGCGGATCCGCGACGACGGGACGTGGGGCGGCGACGGATGGCGCGATCGCGACGGCCAGCGCGTGCGCGTGAAAACGTCGGGCAGCGGCCTCGAGGCGTGGGCCGACATCCGCGTGCTGGTCCCCAACGGCACGGCGCTCGACAGCTATCTCCTGGTGGGCGAGATGAGCGCCACCGACGTGGATTCCGATCTGCGTCTCGACGTGGCGTCGGCGCGCGTGTTTGCCACCGATACCCGCGGCACACTGATCATCGATGCCGGGTCGGGTGGCGTGTCGCTGCGGGGCACGCGCGGTCGTCGCCTGAGTGTCGACAACGGATCGGGCGGGGTCTCTCTGGATCGCGTGGCGAGCGACGAGTGCACGGTTGATACGGGCTCCGGCGGCGTCACGGCCACGGAGCTGTCCTGCAAGCGCCTCTCGGTGGATGTCGGCTCGGGCAGTGTGCGACTCGGGAGCGTGTCCTCCAACGACGTGTCGGTTGATGCCGGCAGCGGTGGCGTCTCGATCGACATGGTGTCGTCTCCATCGTCGGTCACTGTCGACGCCGGCTCCGGTGGCGTCACGCTGGCACTGCCCGAGAATTTCGGTGCCGAAGTGGATATCGAAACGGGGAGCGGCAGCATCACCACCGATTTCGCGGTGCGCACGCGCACCCTGGAACGGCGCCACCTGCGCGGGACGATCGGCAATGGCGCAGGACGTGTCGTGGTGGAAACCGGATCCGGATCCGTCCGCTTGCGCCGATCGACGATGTAGTTGAGCCTTCGCGCCATGCATGAATTGGCGCAGGACCACGACACGCGGTCGTGGTGGCAGGCAGTGCGCGGCGCGCTGCGCGGCACAACGCACGACTACACGACCGGTCCGATCGGGCGCTCCATTTTCCTCCTCGCCATACCGATGGTGCTGGAGATGATCATGGAGAGCCTGTTCGCGCTCTCCGACGTGTTCTTCGTGGCGCGACTCGGTGCGAGCGCGGTGGCCACCGTGGGGCTCACCGAGTCGATGATGATCGTGGTCTACACGATTGCGATGGGGTTGGCGATCGCCGGCACGGCAGTGGTGGCGCGACGGGTGGGCGAGCGTGATGCCGGTGGTGCCGCGCGCGCGGCCGTGCAGATGATCACGCTTGGTGTGATGGCGTCGGTGGTGATCGGTATGGTCGGCGCGCTGGCAGCCCCCGCGCTGCTGCGCGCCATGGGCGCGACCGATGACGTACTCGCCACTGGCACGATGTTCACCCGCGTGTTGTTGGGCGGCAGCGGCACGGCGTTTCTGCTGTTCGTGATCAATGCGGCGTTTCGTGGCGCCGGCGACGCGGCGGTCTCCATGCGCGTGTTGTGGCTGGCCAACGCGATCAATATTGTGCTAGGCCCCATGCTCATTTTTGGTGTGGGGCCGTTTCCCCAACTCGGCGTAACCGGCGCGGCTATCGCGACGACGATCGGCCGCGGCACCGGCGTGTGCTACGCCCTCTGGCGGCTCACCCGTGGCTCCGGGCATCTGCGCGTCACGCGCGAGCATTTGGTGTTCGAGTGGGACACCATGCGCTCCATGCTGCGCCTGTCGGTGAACGCCACCTTTCAGGTGCTGGTGGGCAGCTTGAGCTGGATGGTGCTCATCCGCCTCATGGCATCGTTCGGCAATGCCGCGATGGCCGGCTACACGATCGCCGTGCGCATGATCATGTTCGCGATGCTTCCCGCCTGGGGGCTCGGCAACGCCGCCGCCACCATGGTGGGGCAAGCGCTTGGCGCGCGGAATCCCGATCGCGCCAACGCCGCCGTATGGACCGCAGCGCGCTATAACGTGGCCTTTCTCGGGCTCATGGGCGCCATCTTCGTGCTCTTCGCACGGCCCATCGTGGCCGGCTTCACGACCGATCCCGCGGTCACCGAGGTGGCGGTGTTCGGCCTTCGCGTCATGGCCGCCGGGTTTCCGTTCTTCGCCTTCGGCATGGTGCTCACCCAAGCCTTCAACGGCGCCGGTGATACGCGCACACCCACCAACATCAACATCGCCGTGTTCTGGGCGTTCGAACTGCCGCTGGCGTGGCTGCTCACCACGCAGACGGCTATGGGCTCACACGCCGTGTTCGTATCGGTCTTGGCCGCCTACACGCTGCTGGCGGCGGTCAGTGCGGTGATGTTCCGCAGGGGGGCGTGGCGCACGCAGCGGGTGTAGCGGGGGTGGTGGTGGTTGCGCTGTCGGGAGAGAGCGCCGCGCGAAGGGATCCTATCAGCGACCCACGATTGCCGAAGTCCCAGCCGGCACCATAGCGCAGATCGGCGATCACGAATTGCGGGCTTTTCGGATTCGCATTGGTTCTCGGCACGATCACCAGGGTGTCCGTCCACCTGACCGTCGGCGGCTGCATCGCGTTGGTGAACGCCATCACGGCGAAGGTGGTGTCGCCGCGCTTGGCGAGACTCCGAATGCCGAACGACGTGTTGCCCTCGAATAGACTGCCGAACAGGTCGCCCTCCGTGAAAGGCGGTTTCTCGCCGGGTGCGCGGCGCGACGCATCATCACGTGCGTGGCGCGCCTTAACGAGCAAACCTACCAGTGTGGAATCGAGGTACGGCTGCACGGCATCGAGCGCGAGCGAGTCGGGAACACCGTCTACGCCGAGACCATCGAGCAGCGTGTAGAACTGCGCGGCCATTTCCGACGGCGACGAGGGCGCGGACGGTCGGCAGCCGGCCACGGCTGACAGCGTCAGCGCCATGGAGGCCGCAGCCAGACGCAGGCAATGATGGAACGGCGTGTTCACTTCGGGCTTCCCGGTTTCGCTCTGTTTGGCACCCGCGACGACAGCGGCGCCGGCGTATACGATGGCACGAATCGACATCCTTTGGCCGGATCGTACGTGGGCTCAACGCGTGCACACGACGCGGCGACGGCCTTTGGTGTTGGTGTGGCGCCCCGCTCCACCCACGCCAACAGCGCGTGCATGGCGCTCACGTACTGGGCGTCGCTCAGGTAGCTGTGCTCGCTGTCCTGCGTGAACAGCTGCACCAGCGCCTTGGCTCGGCCCGCGCGCTCCATGGTGTGACGGAACGTACTCTCGAGCTCGACGAACGCAGTGGGATCGTCGATGGCGTGCATCGTGAGCACGGGCACCGGAATACGACCGGTGGGATCGGCATCGGCCGATAGTGTAGCAACCGCTACAGAATCAGCGAGGTAGCGCGCGATCTTGTCATTCAGCGCCGCACCACCGGCGTAGGTCACGCCAGTGGTCGTGAACGGATTCGCACCGCTCGTCCGCTTCGTCACGATATCCTGAAAGTGCCAGGTACCCCAGTTCAGGTGTGCGATCAGTGTGCGCTCGGGTACGCGCACCGCGGCGAGAATCGTAGCCAGATGTTGCGCCTGCTCTGGCGAGCGCGCGGCCGCCGGCTTCCGTACCCCGGTGCACGCGTCCACGCGATCGGCCAACTGCCCGCGCGTGAGCTTCGCGCCTACGGGCAAGCCGTGCCACAACGGATACTGCGGTTCGTCGGCCCGCGGATGATCGCCACACACCGCCTGATACACCACGCGCAGATCCATCCGGAAGTCGTACGATAAGCTGGCTCCACCCAAGACGCCGCTCGTGAGCAGCACGGCATCGTACGGAACGCGTCCCTGCATATCACGCGCCCCGAACAGCTCCGCCGTACGCGCCGCCACGCCGGCGCCCCACGACTGCCCGTGCAGAATCGTGCGCTCGGGCCGGCCGAACTGCGCGATGAATTGCTGCAGAGAGCGCTCCACGTCTTCCGCCGCCGACCGTACCGCGACACCACCTTGGCGATACGTACTGGCCACCACGGCGAAGCCCATGCGCGTCCAGATATTCCACCGCGTGAGATCGTCGGCACTGCCCTTGGCGTCGGGGACGCCGAGGTCGGGCCCGCCATGCGCGTGCACCACCAGTCGCCTCTTCCACGGCGTCGGCATCGCGATCCAGTAGAACGCGCCGGTGCTGTCCTTGCCCAGTGAGCACTGGACGGTGGCGGGGATACCGTCGGGACACGGCGTCGGGACGGCGCGCGTCTCCTGCGCGCCTAGGGATCCGATCGCCAACGCCACGAACACGACGGCTCGTCGAGCGTAACGCATCATACCGCCAGCCGGGCCGTGGCCATCTTCAACTCCTTGCGCTGGAGCTCACCGCGCAACAGCCACAGCGTGAATGCCGCCTGCAGCGTCATCGTGATCACCGAGAGATACCACACCTGCTTGATCTGAAAGCCCGGGCGATGCGACAACCACCACACCGGCACAGCGAACGTGATGAGGCGCGTGGCACTGGCGATCAGCGACGGCACGGTATTGCCGAGTGCTTGGAACATGCCACCACACGTGAAGCCCAAACCGGACGCCACGAAATTCCACGAGATCGTGCCCAGGAACTGCGAGGCCACGGCAATCACTGCTGCTTCCTTCGTGAATCCCTGCACCAGCAGTTCGGGACGCCACTGACACAGCAGTGTGAGCAACGCCATGGGGATGCTGCCCATGATCGCCGCCCACTTGAACGTGTCGCGCACGCGGTCGAGGTGACCAGCGCCCATGTTCTGCCCAGCCATCGGCGCCGCCGAGAACGCCACCGCCATTGCTGGCAGGAACATCGACTGCATGAGGCGCGACCCGATGCCATAGCCGGCCTGCGCCTCTGGGCCGAACTGCTTGATGGCCGTGTAAATCACCGCCGTGAATACGAACATCAGGGCGAACTCGGCACCCGGCGGCACACCGATCTTCAGCATGCGCGTGAGCACGTCGGTGCGCACCGAAAGCAGCTCGCGCTTGAACGTCACGTAATGTTCGAGTCGCACGAAATACACCGCCGTCGCAATCACGCCGATGGCGATGGCCAGTGAACTCGCCAGCCCCGCGCCCGCGACACCAAGCGGCCGCCCGGTGCCCCACCCCGCAATGAAGATCGGCGCGAAGATGATATTCAGCACGACCGTGAGCATCTGCACCAACATGCCGGGCTTCACGATGCCGGTGCCGCGCAAGGCACTGCCCATGGATACCAGCGCGAACTGCAGCGCAAGCCCTGGGATGTACCAGCGCAGGTACGACGTACCGGCGGCGATGGTCTCAGCGTTCGAACCAAGCGCGCTCATGTAGCGGCCGCACAGCGCATACCCGAAGATCAACGTCCCGATGCCGCACACAAAGGCCCAGAGCACGCTCTGATTGAACACCAGATTCGCATCGGGTTGATCCTTGCGGCCCACCGCGTGCGCAATAAGCGCCATCGTACTCACGCCGAGAATCTGCGTGAACGACATGATGATGAACTGCACATTGCCGGCGGCACTCACGCCGGCCACGGCTGCGTCGCCCAGTCGCGCCACGAAGAAGAGGTCGACGAGGAAGTACAACGTCTGGAAAATCATGCCGAGCGCCATCGGCACCGCGAGGCGCACGATGTGGCGAGGGATGGAACCGGTGGTGAGATCGTTCACTTGGCGAGCCACTCCCAGAGGATACGTGAGCAATCCGCCGTGAGTGCGTCGGCGACGGCGGGATTCGCGATGTTGCGCGTGAGGATGGCGATGGCATACGGCGCCTTCCCCGGCGGATACACCAGCCCCGCGTCGTGACGCGTCGCCGTGATGCTGCCGGTCTTGTGCGCCACGCGCGTGCCGGGCGGCAATCCTGCCGGGATCTGCGTGTTGAACGCCTGCTGTTCGAGAATCCGGAGCATGTCGGCCGTGGCCGTGCTGTCCCCCAGCCGCCGCGATTGCAGTGCGACGAACAGCATCACCAGATCGCTGGCGGTGGTCACGTTGTTCATGCCCTTCCGGAAGGCCGGCGTATCCTCCACGCCACGTAGCACCACGGTGTTCCGGGCGCCGAGCTCACGTGCGAGCGACGTGATCTTCGCGGGCTCGAGCAACGTGATCAGCGTGTTCGTGGCCAGGTTGCTGGAGTGCGTGATCATGCGCTCGGCCAGCCAGCGCAGCGACACATCCTGTCCCACGCGCGCGTACACCGTGCTGTCGCTGTCGTCGGCCGGGTCGAGCACATAGGTGGACGAGTCGGCAATCGATCGGAACTGATTCGTGAGGCGGATCGACTGCTCGGGGCGCAGCCGACCCTTGGCGAACGCGTCGAATAGCGCGAAGAGCACCGGCACCTTCATCATGCTGGCGGCGTGGTACACCGTGTCGGCGTACAGATCGAAGGCACGGCCGCGCTCGAAGTCGCGCATCGAAATGGAGACCTGCGCCCCCGGCACCTTCGCCACGCGCGCCCAGATCTCCTGCCGCACCGACAACGGCTTCTGAGGGCCGAGCAGGCGGCAGCCGGTGCCACCGACCACCGTCAGTATCACCACCAGCGCCATCAGGAATCGAATAGACAATCGTCTCATGGTGGGAAGGCTGTCACTCGCACGGGCGCACCGCAATCGTCCGGCGCAATCACCCGTGGCCTCTCTTGCCCAATTCGCAATTGCGTGCTGATTTCCTCCCCTATGCGCATTCTTGCCCTGCCCCGATTCTCGACCCAGCGCCTGATCGCCCTGGCCCTCCCGCTGCTCGTCGCTTGCTCGCCCAAGGCGGACGACAAGCCGGTAATCGGACTGATCACGAAGACCGCGTCGAATCCGTTTTTCGTGAAGATGAAGGAGGGTGCCGAACAGGCCGCTGCCGCGCAGGGGGCGACGCTGATCGCCGCTGCCGGTCGCAGCGATGGCGACAACGCCGGCCAGGTCACGGCCATCGAGAACCTCATGGCCGCCGGTGCCAAGGCCATTCTGATTTCCGCCAGCGACTCGAAGGCCATTGTGCCCGCCATCAGGAAGGCGCGGGACGCCGGCATTCTGGTGATCGCCCTCGATAGCCCGACCGATCCGGTCGACGCCACCGACGCGCTGTTCGCCACCGACAACTACAAAGCCGGACAGCTGATCGGCCAGTACGCCAAGGCACGCCTTGGGGCGACACCGGCTAGGATCGCCACGCTCGACCTCATTCCTGGGCATCCCACTGGGGCGCAGCGCCACAACGGATTCCTGAGCGGCTTCGGGCTCCCGTCGTATGAGAAGGCGCGCAACGAGCTCGCGCAGCCTCCGGAAGTGGTATGCATGACCGACGCGATGGGCGATCAGGCCAAGGGGCAGACGGCCATCGAGAATTGCCTCCAGGCGCATCCCGATATCAACGTCGTGTACACGGTGAACGAGCCGTCGGCGGCGGGCGCTTTCACCGCACTCAAGAATGCCGGCAAGGAGAAGGGCGTGCTGATCGTCTCGGTCGATGGGAGCTGCCGCGGCGTGCAGCATGTCGTGGACGGCACACTCACCGCGACGGCGCAACAGTATCCGCTGCGCATGGCCGAGTTGGGCGTTGAGGCAGCGATGACGTTCATCAGGTCGGCCAAGAAGGCGAGTGGCTACGTCGACACCGGCGTGCAGTTGATCGCCAAAGACAGTGTGGCCGGCTTGGCAAGCCTTGGCGCTGAGAAGGCACTCGGGGTTTGCTGGGGCGACAAATGATCACTCGGCGGCTGGCCTTCGCCGGTCCGCTGGTCGCGCTACTGCTCGCCTGCCTCTTTTTTGCGCTGCAATCACCGCGATTCCTGACCGGCGCCAATCTGTCGCTGGTGCTGCAACAAGTCATGGTGGTCGGCGTGCTGGCCGTCGGGCAAACGCTGGTCATTCTCACCGGCGGTATCGACCTCGCCTGCGGCATGATCATGGCGCTCGGCTCAATTGTCATGAGCATGCTGGCGGTGAAACACGGTTGGCATCCGGCCATGGCCATCGCCGGCGGCATGGGTGTCACGACAATCGCCGGCATGATCAACGGCCTCCTCGTCACGCGCATCAAGCTGCCGCCGTTCATCGTCACCCTCGGCACGATGAACATCGCCTTCGCCGTCACGCAGCTCGTGTCACGGGCGCAGACGTTTACCGACCTGCCGCCGCTGCTCACGTGGCTCGGGAACAGCGTGCGCGTGGGCAACACGCCAATCGCCTACGGTGCCCTCGCCATGCTGCTGCTGTACGGGCTCGCGTTCGTCGTGCTGCGCGAAACGGCGGCCGGGAGGCACGTGTATGCGGTGGGCAACAATCTCGAAGCCGCGCGATTAGCCGGCATCAGGACCAACCGCGTGTTACTCAGCGTGTACGCACTGTCTGGGCTGTGCGCCGGCGCGGCGGCGTTGCTGTCGATCGCGCGCACCGGCGTCGGCGATCCGCAAAGCGGGCAAACGGAGAACCTCGACACCGTCACCGCCGTGGTGCTGGGCGGCACGAGCCTGTTTGGCGGACGCGGCATCGTAGTGGGGTCACTGGTGGGCGCACTCATCGTGGGCGTGTTCCGCAATGGACTCACGCTGATGGGTGTGTCGTCGGTGTATCAGATTCTGGTGACGGGTGTGCTGGTGATTCTGGCCGTGGCGACTGACCAGTGGTCGAGGAAAGCGTGAGTACCCCCAACGCAACGGCGCCGATGGTGCTGGAAGGGCACGGCCTTGTGAAGCGCTATGGCCAGGTAACGGCACTCGATGGCACCGACTTCGAAGTGCGCGCGGGCGAGATCATGGCCGTGATCGGCGACAACGGTGCGGGCAAGTCGTCGCTTATCAAGGCGCTGTCGGGCGCCATGATTCCCGACAGCGGCGAGATCTGGCTGGACGGCGCGCGCGTGCACTTCGGCGGGCCCATAGACGCCCGTCGCGCGGGCATCGAGACCGTGTACCAGGATCTCGCGCTGGCGCCGGCGATGTCGATCGCGGAGAACCTATTTCTGGGGCGCGAGCATCGTCGGACGGGACTTGCAGGGTCGCTGCTGCGACTCATCGATCGCCCACGCATGCAACGTGAGGCGGCCGAACATTTGCGCGAGCTCGGCATTGGGATTCGCTCCATCACGCAGGCCGTGGAGACGCTCTCCGGCGGACAGCGCCAAGGCATCGCCGTGGCGCGCAGCGTGGCCTTCGCGCGACACGTGGTGATTCTGGACGAACCTACGGCTGCGCTCGGCGTGAAAGAGAGTGGTATGGTGCTCGACCTCATCACGCGGGTGCGCGACTGCGGGTTGAGCGTGATCCTCATAAGTCACAACATGCCGCACGTGTTTCAGCTGGCTGATCGGATTCACATTCAGCGGATGGGGCGTCGGGCGGCGCTGGTGAACACGCGCGAGATCACCATGGCGGATGCGGTGGCGGTGATGACGGGGGCAACCGGTTGGCCGGCGCCTCGCGTGGCGGAAGCCGATCAGGCTGCGTGGCCTTCAGCCTAATCGACGCAACGGGATCGACGCTCGGAGAGCACCAGCAACGCAGGCGACGATCTCGGCACCGGTTGTGCACTGCACGCAGCGTCGGCGGCGATGCGAACTACGCGTCCCACGAGCCCGGCATTGAACAGCGTACACGACTTCACGGCGGAGATCACCATGGCGCGCACGAACGACGACTCGGGGAAAGGCAAAGGTCACGCGAAGGAACGGCAGGGAATGTCGGGCGGGCGCGGCGGACCCGGTAAGACGGGCAGCACCAAGTCGCAGCATGCGAAGAAGGAAGCCAACGGGTATGGCTCTACCGGTTCAAAGAGTTCCGGTGGCAGCGGGTCGTCGGAGTCGTCCGGCGGCGGGCACGGCGGCACGCACGGCTGAGAGGGCCCGCCCCCCCACCTCACTCCGTATGATCCGGCACTCCAGCTAAGGCCGGTTCTCATACCATTTGAGATTTGCAGTCGCACTCCCGATGCAGATCACGTCAGGTCGCGTATCGCCGTTCAAGTCCGCGACCGCACAGCCAGCCGCAGCCATTCCACCAGCGTCGAGCGGCGTCTTCGACCACGAGTCGGTGACGTCGTTCTCGAGCCGGCAGAGGCATACGCCCCGTTTTCCACCACGTTCGCCCACGATGATGTCGTCGCGACCGGTGCGCGAAAAATCACCCGCCGCGATCGCGTGACCGTCGACGATGGTCGAATCAATCACATGAGGCTCCCATGCGCCGTCGTGGTGCCGGTACACCACGACCTGATGGCCGTGCCACGGCTCGATGGTGGCGATGAATCGCTCGGCCCCGATGCGGCCCACCGCGACGTCGCTCGTACCGCTCTTGGGCCACGCGGCGGGGTCGCCAGCGACGCGACGGGTCGATCATGCTGAATGATCACCGTCGCCTTGCGATTCTTCGCGATCCGCGTGAAGCGATCGATACTCGCGAGCGACGCCGCACGATCGGTGTTGAAGGTGGGCACTCCGTCGCTCTCGTAGTTCTCGCGGACGTGCGACAGGTCTCCGGTGATCAGTACGGGCCCCATCTCACGCAGCTTCACCAGCAGACCATGATGACCGGATGTGTGTCCCGGCATGTTGAGGATCAGCGCCTCGCCGGTGCATCACAAACCTGTCCAGCGTGCCCCACTCGGACCTTCGCCAAGTATGGAGCCGACGGCTTCACCAATTGACCATGCGCCGAGCAAGATCGACAGCGCAGGCAGCGCCCGCAGCAGCTGCGGAGTCTGGCCCGCCGCGCCGACTTCGCGGGCGATTCGTGACAGCAGGACCGCCGGAATGCCTGGGCTGAGAGCCGTTCGGGTCAACCGCGTCAGCAAGCCGTGACCTTGCACGCGCCCGCCGCCGTAGAGTCGGCCGTGATGGAATTGCGCCGCGGCCGCGCGACGCACGTCGGTGGTGCTGTGGTCGAACATCACCGCGTCGGGCACCCGCCAGAATCGTGCACCGGCTGCGCGCAGCCGCGCGTGCAGCGCCACTTCAAATAGGCCGTCGGCATCTGCAGGCAGCACGGCGCGCAACTGCGCCGCGTCGTACGCCACGTTGATCGACGGAAGGTCGCCGACCGTGCCCTCAGGCCCGCCGCGAAAGAAGCGTCCGTACTCGATCAAGGTCAGCGCCCAGTCCGCAGCGCTGCCCGTGCGGCGTGCTACCGGTCCGCCGACGACGGCAGCGCCTTCACGCCGATGCGCTTCGATCAACGCCTCGACCCAGCCGGGCGCCGGCACACAGAAGTCCTCGGTCAGCGCCACCAGCCCGCCACGCGCCGCGCGCATCCCCAGCAGGCGCATCTGCGGTATCGTGCTGCCTACCCGGCACTTCACGACACGCGTGTTCGGCGTGATCGGCGATCCCGCGTCGCGCGCCGTCGCCAACAGCAATTCGATTCGTCCCGTCTGTAGTGCCGGACCGAGCACGTGAAGAAGCCCGGTCGGCGGCCCCGACGGCCGCGACCCGGCGACCACCACACTCATCGCCGGCGTTGCCACTAGTACAGCTCCTGGCACGAACGGCCGGGTCCGAACCAGTAGCCGAGCCATTCGCCCATGCCCCAGCACGCACAGACCCCGCACAGCGCGAGCGCGGCTCGAGGCAGTAGGCGGCGATTCGCGGGGTGCTGCCAAGCGCGGCGGAGATGTCGAGACATCAGCAACGGCGGAACGGCGGGTGCGAAAAGGCGAAACAACCATTTTTCCCCGTGCGGTGCCCGTCGCACGCGCGTCGCGCCGAAGCAGCGGCCGTAGTGAAATCGCCGCACGCCGAACGCCATGAATGCGTAGTTCGTCAGGTGCCGCACGCGCATCGATGGCCTGATCACCAATCTGCCGCCCGCGGCGCGGATGCGCTCGTGTACGAATGGCTTGTTGAAGCCCTCCGCGGCCAGGATGTCTGCACAGGTGTCCGTCAACGCTGCCCGCCGATACGCGACGTTGTTGCCGGGGAGATCGCCCTGCGTGTCTCCCGGAGTCACCGGCGGATTGAACGCGCCGTACTCGAACAAATAGGCAGACACGTTCCCGGCGCTATCCGAGCCCGCCTGCAGGACGACGCCGCCCACGGCCGTCACGCCCGGATCGGCAAAGCCCGCGATGATCTGGTCAGCCCAGTCCGGGTCAGCCGCGTCGCTCGGGTCGAGCATCGCGACGAAATCGCCTTCGGCCTGACGGATGGCGGCCGCCTTCAGCGCCGGCAGGTTTCCACCCGGTAGCGAGATGTGACGCGCCTGCGGCAAACAACGATGCCGAATCGTCGCCATGCTGCCATCCGGACTACCGTCCGCGAGAATAACGTCCAGCTCCGACGCCCCGTGCTGAGCCGCGAGCGAGCGAAGCACCTCCTCGAGCGTCGCGGGCGGCATGCGCGCGGCCACGACCACGCTGAGGCGCTTCGGCTGACGAATGGGCGCGGCCGTCATGTGTTCGATGCGCGGCTAGGCTTCGCGGTGCACGTCCGCGTCCGCTGCCGAGTTGCTCTCAGTCGCCAGACGTTCGGGCACTCCCAAGCTCTCGGGGGCAGGCGCCACGGCAAAGCTGTCCGCCGAGTAGCCGGGATGTTCCTTGGGCTCTTCCCAGACCCGCCCGCCGACCATCGAGCGCACCAAAGGAACGGGCTGAAACGCGATGCTCGGCCACAGGAACACCTCGGTCGTGCACCAGCATTTCTTGGCGCTGATCGACTCGCGGAGCTCACGTGCCTTGGGCGAGTTCCACAGTTCCCGAAACGATGACTGTCGCAGGTTGCCCAGTGGTTCATGCATCTCGCACACGGAGACGTCGCCGTTGGCATACACCACGCCCGCCAGCACGCCCGCCTTGCACGGAACGACCTGCCGACTCTGCAGCACGGACTCGGTTTTGGCCCACTGCAACATCGGTTCGATGATCGCGCCGAACCTGCCTTCGTCGCGATCGCGCCACACCGTCCGCACATGGTCGGAGAGCGCTCGATAACGATCGATCGGCGGCGTCAGCAGCTTGGGATCCTTTCGGTCGCCTCGGATGATCGCCAGATTGTGGTGATCCATCTGCGGACAGCGCTCGTGCAGATACTCGGTCAACTTCCAGATCTCGCCCATGTTCTGGTTGGTGGCCGTCGAAATGGAGTGAATGCGCAGCCGTGGATCTTCGCGCTGCAAGGCGGCGAGCATCTCGTAGGTTTCCATCGCCTTCTCGAACGACTTGTCGTTGCCGCGGAACTTGTTGTGGTACTCCGGCATCCCGTCGAGCGAGATCTCGCAGGCGAACAGCATCAAGTCTTTCTCTTCGAGCACGCTACGCAACGCCGCTTCGGTCTTGTCCGTGAAGTAGCCATTGGTTGGCACGTAGACCTGCCGGACCCCATTGTTGCGTACGAATGTGCGAACGATCTCCGCAAACTCCTTGCGAATGAAGGGCTCGCCACCCGACAGATTCAAGTTGTCGATCGGGCCGAGTTCGGCGCTCAGTTTCTTGATTTCGTCGAGCGTCAGGTCGTCGCGCTGATTCAGTTCCCGCCAGTAGAAACAGTGGTCGCAGGTCAGGTTGCAGATCGAGTTGATGAACAGCACGAGAAACGGCGGCGTGGTACCATCAACGGGCAGGTAGGCGTCGCGCGTCAACCGCAGGTGTCTACGAACGCGGTCGGTGAGAGCAGGTTGTTTCATGGATTCTCGGTGCATCGCACCACGGGCGAGCGGTGTGCGGTGGCCCAAGGTTTCGTACAGCTTGGGCTCAAGGGCAACTGTAGGATCGGCATGGCGCATCGGCGTGCTGCACCCACGGCGCCGAAAGATCCTCGCCTGCGGCGACCAGCAACTAGACGATTCGGGATAGAAAATTCAGTCTAGGTGGCTGTAATGTAGGCCGCGGTCCCCTGCCTCGGTAGCATCGGTGCGCGCGCTTGTCGGCGGCTTCGGTGTCCGCCGTTGGGCCCTCGAACTTGTCGGAGCCCGGTGGCCACGGCGCGATCGTCCGCGGTCCCGCGTGCCGGAGCTACTTCGCCGCCGCCGGAAACACGGGCAGCTTGGTCACATCCCGCTGATCATGCTGGATGATGACGGTGGCTTTGAGATTCTTCGCGATCCGCTTGAAGCGATCGATACTCGCCAGCGTGGCCGCGCGATCGGTGTTGAAGGTGGGCACTCCGTCGCTCTCGTAGTTCTCGCGGAAGTGCGACAGATCGCCGGTGATGAGCACCGGCCCCATGTCGCGCAGCTTCACCAGCAGACTGTGATGACCCGGTGTGTGTCCCGGCATGTTGAGGATCATCACGGAGCCGTCGCCGAACACGTCCTTGTCGGCCGCGAGCGGCTCCACCTTGGCTCCGCCGCTGATCCACGGCGCGAAGTTCGCGGGATTCGTGGCGGCGGCGAGTTTCGGATCGTTGAGCGCCTCCCAGTCACCTTTGCCGATCAGCAGCGTGGCCTGCGGAAAGAGCCTGGTCTGCCCGGTGTGGTCACCATGATAGTGACTGATGCCGACGTACTTCACACTCGCCGTCGGCAACTTCAACACGGCCAGCATGTCCACCAGGCTCTGCTTGGGCGCGGTGGCGCCGGGCCCCATGGCGAACCCGGTATCCCAGATCAGGTAGTCGTCGTTGTGGCGCACGAGGTAGCAGCTGTAGGTGAGCTGCACCATGAGTCCACTGAAGGCGAACGTGTCGGAGAACCGCAGACCCACGTCGGTAGGAGGCGCGTTCGTGCCGCACGACATGCGGGTGAGCGTGACCGTGGGAGCAGCTTGGGCCGCGACGTGGGCCGTCGGCGAAGCGAGGGCAGCCACGAAGCTGGCCACGCTTAGTGCAAAGGCCGGACGCAGGCGTGCAGTGACGGTGCGGAGGGAGCGAGTCATGCGAACATCTCGGCCAGAGTAAAGAGTGAAGCGCCTCCCGGAGGCTACCGGAAGGCGTGTTCGAAAAACGACGGCAGATCGAGCACGAAGGACTCCGCCATGCCCTGCGGCTGCCAGCGCAGCGTCGTGCTGAGCACCTCGCCAGGATCGGCCGCGCCACTCCATCGCGAGATGTTGCGCGCCTCGGGGTGCACCACCCAATACTCGCCGACGCCCTCGCGCAGGTACAGATCGCGCTTGATCTGGTAATCGAGCAGCGGATTGGACGGCGACACGACCTCGACGGCCAGCAGCAGGTCGCGCAGATGGTAGGGGTACGGGGCGCGCTTTCCGTTGACACGCTTCACCACGAACACGTCGGGCTGCACGCGATTGCGATTGCGTTCGCCGCGCCAGACGTCGCTGGGTGAAATCATCACCTTGCCGACATCGCTGTTGACGAAGTACGCGGACAGGCGATAACTGAGCTCGCGCGCGACGTCCTCATGTCCCTCGTTGGGCGAGGGAGTCACGTGGAGCACTCCGTCGATGAGCTCGTAGCGCTGGCCGTCTTCAGGCAGTGCGTCGAGCATGTCGATGGTCCAATCGGCGACCAGGGCGGGCATGGCCATAAGCTGCGATCCTCGGCGCGGGGTTGGCAAGTACGCATCGCCCATCATGCCGCGCGGGCTCGTCATCTCCGTCACCGATGCTACGCACGCGCCATCATCTGGCGTGACCGCTGCTTCTGCCCCCAAGTTACAGCAGCCCGATGGCACGCCCGCGTACACAAAGCCGTCCGCCCCACCTCCCGCCCCTGCCCTCATGCGCCGTCTTGCCATCCTGCTCGCGCTCGCCTCGTCGAGCGCCTGCGTGCACGCTCCCGCGCAAATCTCCGCGCAGTCGTCCGCGACGATGCCGGCGGTCAATGACCTGCCCAATCCGTATCGTACCGTGACCGGGTGGGCCAAGATGCCCGAGGGACGCACCTGGGGCTCCACCAGTGCCGTGGCCATCGACAAAGACGGCAAGAGCATCTGGGTGGCTGAACGGTGCGGCGTGAACAACTGCGCGGGCTCGCCGCAACCGTCGGTGCTCAAGTTCGACGACAAGGGCACGCTCGTCACCAGCTTCGGCGCCGGCCTGATCCTGTCGCCACACGGCATTCACGTGGATAACAGCGGCAACGTGTGGGTGGTCGACTGTGCCTGCACACTGGGCGCCGCCGCCACCGCGCCGGCCAACGCGGGCAAGGGGCACCAGATCTACAAGTTTTCTCCGAAGGGCGAGCTGCTCATGACGCTCGGCACGCCCGGCGGCGGACAGCGCGACACGTCGTACTTCTGGCAGCCCAACGCCGTCATCACGGCATCCAACGGCGACATCTTCGTGGCCGAGGGGCACTCGTCGCGCAACACCTCGAACGCGCGCGTGCTCAAGTTCGACCAGAGCGGCAAGCTGCTCAAGACATGGGGCTCGTGGGGCCAAGGCCCGACGCAACTCGATCAGCCGCACACGCTGGCGTTTGACTCGAAGGGACGCCTGTTCGTCGGCGATCGCGGCAACGACCGCATCATCATCGTCGATCAGGACTTCAAGGTGCTCGACACGTGGTACCAGTTCAGCCGCCCGAGCGGCATCTACATCGACAAGAACGATGTGATCTATGTGGCCGACTCGGAGTCAGGCTCAGTGAACCCGCCGCACGTCGCGTGGAAGCGCGGCATGCGCATCGGCAGCGCGCGCGACGGCAAGGTCACGGCGTTCATTCCCGACCCCGACGACAAAGCCCCCAGCACGAGTTCGGCCGAGGGCGTGGCGGTTGACGCGGCAGGAAACATCTACGGCGCCGAGGTGGGGCAGAAGGCGCTGAAGCGCTACGAGAAGAAGTAGTCGGGCGTTACGGTCGCGCCACCACGAAGTTCACGATCAGCGAATCCGCATCGGGATCGCTGATCGACAGACTGTCGCGACGCACCGTGATGGCCGGAAAGGTTTCGCGCACGCCAGCCGTGACCGTGACTTTGACGCATCCTATGAACGGTATTCCTGGCGTGGGGAACCCACCACGATACCGGCCGTTGGCGTCTGTATTCGCGGTCCCATATGTGCTCGCCGAACCGGAGCAGCTGCCTTTGTAGGACGTGATCGCGACCATCGACGGGGCCACGGGCAGCCCAGCGCCATCGACCACGCGACCCACGACGCGAACCGTGGGATATCCGTCCTCGATGTCCGTGATCGATTCGCACGACAGCAATGCCGTGCAGCAGAATGCCACACAGTACTTCATCGATCTCATCACGACGCCTCCGTGTCATTTCTTCAGGGTGCTCTCCGAAAACAAACGCCCCTGGCATTGATCTGCCAAGGGCGTTTGCCATTCCGTGACCGCTCGCAGTAGCGCCCTTACTTCTTCACCGGCAGCGCCAACGCGGTGAGCTGCGTTTCGTTCTCCGCACCACTGGCGAACACGATGTACTGACGCCCCTTGTGCAGGAACGTCATCGGCACGGCCGTCGTCTTCGACGCAATCTCCACGGCGCCTACCTGCTTGCCAGAGGTCTTGTCGAGCGCGTACAGCTTGGGTGCCTCACCCGGCGCGCCACCGCTGCGGCCCGTGCCATAAATCAACAGCGTCTTGGTCGTGATCGCCTGCGCCTGACCGCGACCGCCTTGCGGCGGCAACGTAACACCGGCAAACAGCGGATCACGGCTCGTGACTTTCAGCATGCCGGCGTTCGGTGCCCACCACGACTTGTCGCCGCTCTTCATGTTGTACGCCGTGATGCCGCCGAACTCCTTGGGCTTCACGATCGACACACCACCGATGATCGAACCACCGGCGCGCGCCGCGAAGTCCCCACCGCGCTCACGCACGGGGCCTTCGTATCCCGGCGGCGCGGGCATTGCGCCGAGCAGGCCGCAGCTGTTGCGCGGCGAGCTGTAGTCGAACTCCGAGCACGGATCCTTCTGCAGCTGCGCGGTGCTCATGCCGGTGATCGACGCCACGTACATCATGCCGGTTTCCACGTCCACCGTGGCCCCGCCGTCGATGTTCACGCCACCACTCGCACCGGGCGCATACCACGAGCACTTGAATCCCGTGCTCCCCTTCCCGTCGGCAGCGGCCGGCGGAATGAAGTACGGGCCCATGCGGCACCGCTTGGCCATCTTGAGCGCCGAGTCCTTGATGGCTGGCGTGTAGTCAATGAGATCGGCTTCTACGAGGCCCTGCTGCGAGTACGCCGCGGGCTTGCTCGGAATCGGCTGCGTCGGCGACGAAATCTCCCCCGGCACGTCGCTCTTCATCACGGGCGTCTCGACCATCGGCCAGATGGGCTCACCGGTGGCGCGATCGAAGGTGTACACCCAGCCCTGCTTCGTGGTCTGCGCAATCACCTTGCGCGGTTTGCCGTCGACCGTGATGTCCATCAGGTTTGGCGCCATCGGCGTGTCGTAGTCCCAGATGTCGTGATGCACCATCTGGAAGTGCCACTTGCGAAGACCCGTCTTCGCGTCGAGCGCCACGAGTGAGTTGCCATACAGGTTGTTGCCGGGGCGATGTCCGCCGTATTCATCCATCAACGGCATACCCACCGGGATGTACACGAGACCGAGCTGTTCGTCGGCCGCGTACGGCGCCCAGGCGTCGTTCTTGCCCACACCCTTGGTGCCGTTCTTCGATCCGTTCTTCCACGTGTCGGCGCCGAACTCACCGGGCTGCGGCACGAGGTTGAACTTCCACGCCTGACGACCGGTGCGAACATCGAATCCGCGCACGGTGCCGGTCACGTTATGCGAGCGAATCGGGTAGTAGCCGTGAATCGACGAGTTGCCCAACACGATCATGTTGCCCACCACCATTGCCGGTGAACTGGCAGCGATCTGGCCGGCCGCGGGGTCGAGGCCCACCGTCCCGTCGGCGCCGATCTTCTTGATCGGGTCCCACGTTTCGCCGGGCTTCGCTTTGCGCATCGGCGCGGCGTCGGAGATGATGAGCGGCCCCGAGTCATCGACGGCCAGCGGCACCATGGGGTAGCCCAAGCCGTCCATCAAATCGACGACACCGTTCTTGCCGAACAGCGGATCGGGCTTGCCCGTCTTCGCATCGAGCGAAATCAGGTGATAGCCCGGCGTCACCAACAGCACGCGTTCAATGCGACCGTCGGTCCAGTACGACAAGCCACGACCGGCGAACTGACGCGGCGCCTTCTGCCAGCGAATGCCTTCGTCCAGGCGATACATCCACAACGTCTCGCCCGTTTCCGGGTCGAGTGCGGTGGCGACGCGACGCGTGCTGGCCACGGTGAACAACCGGCCGTTCGCGAAGATCGGCGTGGTGCGATAGTACTCGTCCTTGCCGAACGCACTGGCCTTCCACTCCCAAGCCACCTGCAGCGAATCGAAGTTGCTGGCGTTCACCTGCTCGAGCGGCGAGTAGCGCGTGCTCCATTGGTCTGCTCCCCAATGGCGCCATTCGCCATACGCGTTGCCGCGCACGAGTGGCTTGCCCTGTTGCGCCACCGTGGGAGCGACACGCGTGAACGTGGCGCCGACAACCGCGGCGCCCGCGACCAGCGCAAAGCCGACGAGCCGTTTGGTCCTGCGTTGCATCATCTGATCTCCGTCAAAACTGCGGGACGAGTCTGAACCTGCGTACTTCCCAACGATCTTCCAACGGCGACGGCGCGTGATTCGGCGCATTGTTCGGCGCATGACTTGGCGCCGCATCGATACGCACTGCCTTCAACCAATCCGGCTCGGCATTCAACTCCACCTTACCCGCCGGCATGCCGTTCAGCTTGAGGATATAGGCCGTCACCCACACATATTCGGCTTCGGTGAGCGTACCCGGCGCCGATTTGGGCATCAGATTGCTCAGGTAGCCATACAACTCCGACAGCGGACGCCCGAACCACCGCAGTTCGAACGCCGGCCCCATGTGCGATGCCGTGGTGTGGCAGCCCAGGCAGGCGCCGTTGAACACGTTCTTGCCTTTCGTGGCCTGCGCGACCGTGTACACGCCCTGCATGGTCGTCTTGGGAGCCTGCGCGCGACTCGTGCGCGGGGCCACGAGTGCGACGCCGCACAACAACACGAGGCCAGTCGCCGCCGCCTTCGACGCGACGCGCGCGCCCGACAGCCGGCGCATCACACCCGATATCCCCCACGCCACACCGATCACGATCAACACACCCATCGCTCCCCGCAGGACATCCGCCAGAAAAAGAGCATCGAGCACCGGCGGCGTAAACCGGTAGCTCCGCAAAGTGGCCGCGCGCTCGAGCAGCCAATGCCACGCTTCGTGCGTGATGAACGCCGAGGCGATGATCACACCCATGCGTTCTGGTACACCGCGCGCAAACATCCAGCGCAGCGCCGGTACCGCGACGGCCAGCACGGCCAGCTGCGCCAACTCCACGCCGACATTAAAGGCCGCCAGTGAGGTGAGCAGGTGCGAGCCGGCAAACTGCAGCTGGTCGCGCAGCGCTGCCGAAAATCCGAAGCCGTGCACCAGGCCGAACGCAAACGCAATCATCCAACGCTGCTGCACGCGGGCGCCCACGACGTTCTCGAGCGCCATGTACACGATAGACCCGGCAATGAGCACTTCCACCAGCGGCGGAAACCAGAGCACGGTCGGCGCGAACCCCATGGCCGACGCTACCAGCGTGATCGAATGCGCAATCGTGAACGCGGTGACGACACCCACCAATGGCCGCATGGCGCGTATGGGCAGCACCAGGCAGAGCACGAATAACAGATGATCGATGCCGCTGACCATGTGCTCCATGCCGGTGACCACGAACCGCCCCGCCGCATGCCACCAGCGGGGATCGAGTCGCACCGCGCCTGGGTCGCCGTCGAACGTGATGACCCGCGCGGTGCCGTCGTTCAGGACCAGCGTGACCACCGTGGTGGTACGTACCCCGAGGTGCGCCCATTTGGGCTCGAGCACGAGGTCCGCGCCGTTGCCCACCACGATGCCCGCGGTCGGCACGTCGAGCAACACGTCGAGCATCACCTGCCCCACCGGAATATCGGTGCTGGCCGGCAAGGGAGATTCCCGCACCGCGCGCAGCGCGCTGTCGTACGAGTCAAAGGCACGATCACTTGGCAGCGCCGCACGCACGGCGATCACGTGCGGCGCTCCCAACGCGCGATCACCAACCCGCAGCCGCAGTCCGTCAGCAATCCACAGCTGCGCCGCATCGCGCAGCGTGGGTTCGGCCCGTGCCACGTCCAGCAACCCCGCACCACGCGTGGGGAACGACACGTCACGCATGCTTTCGAGCGGGACACGCACCAGCAACCTCACGCGCGCGCCGTCGGGCTTCACGTAGCTGCGCACGACCACGCTCGCCGGCACTTCATGCGCATGCGCACGATGTCCCGGCACGAGAACCAGCAGCAGAACGAGAAGGGAGTAGAGAAAGGGCATCGCGAAGAGGGCGTCGATTCTCTGGACAGGCGGGAGATGCAAGGTTACTAAAGGTGGGAGATGCGGCCATGCCGCAATCGATCGAACATACCATCCCGCCCCGGAATCCACACGGGGTATTACCCCTGATGGAGACGCTGATGACGAGGAAGCGCAATACGCTGCGCTGGACGGCCCTGATACTGACCATCGGAGCCCTGGGTGTCGCGCAAGCGTCGCTCCGCGCCACTGACCGGCAGATGGTCCAGGCCCCGCGGTTCGAGGTCGATCCCGTGTGGCCCAAGCCCATGCCGAACCACTGGATTCTGGGCTCGGTGATCGGCATGGGTATCGATAGCCGTGACCACGTGTTCATCATCCACCGCGGTGACTCCACGCTGAATCAGCGCACGGAAGCGGGACTGAACGCCAAGCCACCCATCGGTGAATGCTGCGCGTCGGCCCCGCCGATCCTCGAGTTCGACCCCGACGGCAATCTAGTGAAGGGCTGGGGCGGACCGGGCGAGGGCTACGTGTGGCCCGGCTCCAACCACGGCGTGGCCGTGGACGACAAGGACAACATCTGGATCGGCGGCAACGGCCCCACCGACTCGCACATCCTCAAGTTCTCGCACGAGGGCAAGTTCCTGCAGCAGATCGGCACGCCCGGTCAGGGATCGGCCAGCAACGACAGCACGCACTTCGGTCGCGTGGCCAAGATCACCTTCGACACCAAGGCCGGCGAGGCCTACGTGGCCGACGGCTACGGCAACAAACGCGTGGCCGTGCTCGACATGAACAGCGGAAAGCTCAAGCGTTTCTGGGGCGCCTACGGCAACAAGCCTGACGACGCGCGCCTGCCACCGTACGATCCGTCGGCGCCGCTGGTGCAGCAGTTCCGCAATCCGGTGCACTGCGCCGAGCCGACGAATGATGGGCTGGTGTATGTCTGCGACCGTCCCAACGATCGCATCCAGGTGTTTCAGAAGAACGGCAAGTTCGTGAAGGAAGTGCGTGTCGTGCCGGCCACGCGCGGCGACGGCTCGGTGTGGGACATCGCCTTCTCGAAGGACCCGGCCCAGAAGTATCTGTATCTCGCCGACGGCAAGAACGAGCGGGTGTACGTGATGGATCGTCAGTCGCTGGAAATCCTCACGAGCTTCGGCGACGGCGGCCGTCAGCCCGGGCAGTTCTTCGCCGTGCACAGCATCGCGACCGACTCCAAGGGCAATCTCTACACGACCGAAACGTACGAGGGCAAGCGCCTGCAGAAGTTCCGCTACAAGGGTATCGGACCGGTCAAGCGCGGCAACCAAGGCGTGGTCTGGCCGACGGGGAAGTAGCCGCGGGTATCGCCGCCGCTCAAACAGAAAGGCCAGCGCAGGGTTTGCGCTGGCCTTTTCGTTTCCTCCAAAACAAACAACCAAAACAACTCGACCGCGGATTAGCGCCGAAACGGCGCGGATTCGCTCGTGCCAATCCGCGTTCGATCGGTGGCAATCCGCGGTCGAGTTGTTTTGGTTTTGAAAAGCGGTGCGACCTGAACTCAGGGGATCACGCCCGCGCACTCGATCTCGACCTTGGCACCGGTCGACACGAGCGCGGCCACGACCACCGTGGAGCGGGCTGGCGGCGCGACCGGGAAGAATTCACGATACACCGAATTCATGCCGCCGAAATCCTTCACGTCGGTGAGGAACACGGTACACTTCGTAGCGTTGGCGAGTGTGGTGCCGGCAGCTTCGAACACCTTCTTGGTGTTCTCCAGCGCCAGGCGCGTTTGCCCCTGAATCGTGGTGTCGGGCGCCGTGCGGCTCATACCCAGCTGGCCCGACGCGAACAGCATATTGCCCACGCGGATGCCCGGGGTGAGCGTAGGAGACGCACTCTGTCCTGCCGGAATCACCTGCTGCCGGACAGCGGCCGGTTGTGATGCAGCAGCTTGCGCCAGCGCCGAACCGGCGAGCAGCGTAGTAGAAAGCGACGCCGCGATGGCGGCCGTGGAAGCGAAAACGAACGAACGATGCATCAGCAATCCTCCAGGTAAGCGGGAGCGGGAATCATATGCCTATGTTCGACTTTGTGTGCACAGCCTGTCAACAGCATTTCGAAGCGTTGGTGCGCGGTAGTACGCCGCCCGCCTGCCCGGCCTGTGGCAGCACCGCCCTCGAAAAGCAGATGGCCCTGCCCTCGATCAAGACCTCGTCCACGCACGGTCAGGCCATGCACGCCGCCAAGCGACGGGACGCCGCGCAGGGCAAGGATCGCATGCACGAGCAACGTAAATACGAACTGAGCCACGACGACTGAAGGCACGTGGGCCCGGTCGGCGTGGCTCAGCGGCAGATCGAGTCCGCGTGCTAGCGAACTAGCAGGACTTGCACTTATTGCTGTTCTTCGCGCCCATCTTGACCAGCAGCTCCACGGTCTCGAGGAAGGGCGGAATGCGCTGCACCGGACCATTCGCCATGTCGACGGTGGTCTGGCCACGACGGCTGATCGCCATGATGTCCCCGCCTTTGCTGGCGAGATACGTGATCAGAGCGTTGTCGCCGCGAGCCGCCGCATGGTGGACGACGTTGTAACCATTATGGTCGCGCATGTTCACGTCGACCTTGAGCTCCTCGATCAGATACTTGGCCGACGCCATCCACGCGTCCGGCGCATGCCGATGCGAGTTCGCTGCGAAGCCTTCACCGTAGCCCACGCCGGTGGCCGCGTGAATCGGATAAACGCCGGGGCCGCCATCGGGAATCGGCGCCAGCCCCGACGGATCCTTGCCGCCGGCCGCCGCGTCATCGCCGCCTGAATCGTCGCCGGGCAACCGGCCCGTCGGCTTGATCGTCGGGATCGTGATATCGGCACCGTACTTCACGAGCAACTTCATGGCTGGCACATCGGTGCCGTACGCCGCACGCCAGAACGCCGTGGCGCCCACGGTGTTCACGCCCAGCAGATCGAAGTTGTACGACATGAACCACAGGTGCTTCTTGAGGCGCACGTTCACGTCGGCGCCGGCCTTCAGGAAGGACTCCATCAGGTCGAGGTACGACGTGGTCTGCTGCAACTGCGCGGTGGGCTGCGGATAGAGGGACTTGGCCGCCCACTGCACGTTGATCGTCGCGTACAGCGGCGTCGCCCCGGCGTCGCTCTGTAGCTTCACGTCGGCGCCCTTCTCGAGCAGCATCTTGGCCATGTCGAAGCGGCCGTTGATCGTCGCCATGAGCAGCGGGCTGGTATGATCGCCCTCGCTCACGTGATTGATCTTGGCACCAGCCTCGAGCAACCGCGCCACGCACTCGTCACTGCCATCACGCACCGCGAACAGCAGCGCGGTGAGACCGCCCTTATTGCCGATCAAGTCGCCGTAGGTCGGGCCACGATTGTTGAAGCCCGTCTGCGGCGGCGGCGTGGTGGCGGAGTCGCGCTTGACTGGCGCAGCGGCCGCCGGGCTCTTCTTGGCGGAATCCTTCGTGTCCGGCGCCTTCGTGTCCGGCGCCTTCGCGTCGGCCACCGGAGCCGGCGCCGCGACGGCGACCGCAACACGCGGTGTGGCCGGCGCACCCGACGCACCAGGACCAGCCGCCGCCACCGTCGGCGCCGCATCCGCCGCCTTCATGGCCGCCACACGACGACCACGCTGCACCAACATCGCGCGCTCGGCCTTTTCCTTGGCCGAGATGTCTTCAATCTTCGACGCCAGCTCGAGGTTCGCGCCGCGCTTGATCAGCATGTCGAGTGCGGCCAGACGATTGGCCGATGCCGCCCACATGAGCGGCGTCTGCCCCCACGCACCTTCACGGATATCCACCGGCGCGCCCTTGTCGAGCAGCGCCGCTACCGTGGCCGGATCGCCATTCGACGCGGCGAAATGCAGCGCGGAGACGGCACCGGTGGTCGTCACGGAATTGACGTCGGCGCCAGCCGCCAGCAACGCCCTCACGGCGGCTGAGCGTCCGTGGCGCGCCGCCAAGTGCAACGGCGTATAGTTGCCGTTGCGCGTGACCGCATCCACGCGCGCGCCGGCATACATCAACATTTGCGCGCCGCCGGCATCACCACGCTGCGCCGCCCAATGCAACGCCGTCATGCCATCCGGCTGCGCCGCGTTCACATCGAGTCCCTGCTTGATCAGCTGCCGCACGCGCGAGCTGTCGCCGCGCATGACGGCATCCGCCACCGGCGACTCGTCAGTCGGCATACGCGCCGCGCCCAACGCCAGCGAGGCACCGAGCACCGACGCGATCACCGCCAGGCGGTAGCCGTTCCGCGCTCCGGACTTAGGCATAGGAGTTCAGGTTGAGGGCACCCGTGGCGTCACCGAACTTCGTCTGATCGTTCAGGCCGAGCGTGTGCATCATGCTGAGCATTGCATTCGCCATCGGCGTGCCATCCGGCGCCTTGATGTGCAGGTTGCCGGCCAGCTGCCCTTCGGCCTTGCCCAACAGGATGAGCGGGCAGCGGCGATGGTTGTGCAAGTTCGAGTCACCCATCGGCGAGCCGTAGATGATCATCGTCTTGTCGAGCATGTTGCCGTCGCTTTCCTGGATGTTCTTCAGCTTGTCCAGGAAGTACGGCAGCATCGAGACGTGGTACTTGTTGATCATGTTGAAGTCCTTCACGCCGCGCTCGGTCCCGCCATGGTGCGAGGCCGGGTGGAACGGCTTGTCCGTGCCGCTCTCCGGGTATGTCCGGCTGGAGCCGTCGCGACCCATCTTGAACGAGAACACGCGCGTGATATCGGCCGCGAACGCCAGCGCCTGAATGTCGAACATCAGCTTGACATGCTCGGCGAACGAATCGGGCACGCCGGCCGGGGCTTCCGGCAACTCGCGCGGATCGCCGCTCTGATTACGCGCTTCCACGCGCTGAATGCGGCGCTCGACTTCGCGGATGTCCTCGAGATACTTGTCGAGACGGTGACGGTCGTCGGGACCGAGGTTCACCTTGAGCGACGACATCTCCCTCGACACGAAGTCGAGAATACTGCGACGCGTCCGACGGCGTTCGGCCCGCTCGGAACTGGTTCCACCCACACCGAACAGCTTCTCGAACGCCACGCGCGGATCGCGAATGACAGGCAGCGGCTCAGTCGGTGACGACCAGCTGATGGAGTCGGTGTACACGCAGGCATAGCCGTACGCGCACCCGCCCGCCTGGTCGACGTTCTCGATGCACAGCTGCATGGAAGGAATCGGCGTCTCCTGCCCGAAGCGCTTCGCATAGAGCTGATCGAGCGACGTACCGACCTTCACATCCGAGCCTTCCGTCTGCTTGGCGTGTGCCTGCGTGAGGTACGTGGCGCTGGAACGGAAGTGGTCGCCGCCGATTTCGTTCGGCGACGAGGGTTCCGCTTCACGGACGTCGGTGTTGCTGATGATCGTGAGGTAGTCGCGATACTGCTCGAGCGACGACATCGCCGTGGGTGCAAGGTCGAACTGCTTGCCGGCCGCCGCAGGCGACCAGAGGTTGAGCTTCGAGCCGAGTTCGTTGCAGCCAGCCGCGCCGTGTACCATCTCGATGGCCACCAGGCGAGGCGCCTTGTTGGCCAGGATGCGCGAGCCACGTCCGGTCGGGATCATCGCATCGAGATACGGTAGCGCGATCGTGGCACTGAGGTTCTGCAGGAACTGCCGGCGGGGCATCGCCTTGCCGCTGAGAAAATACATGGTGTGGCGTCTCCGGTATCGTGAACGGGGGTGCTAATCGTTTGCGAATGAGTTCTACGAATGATCAGCGAACGCCGGGCGCCGAAACGCCTTTCGTTCCCGAGTCAGCCTGCTCCATCACTTTCTTCAGTCGGAACGCGTCGCTCTTCACGACACCGACAATGAAGTCCTGCATGCGGTAGTTGTTCGCCTTCACCTGCGCTTCGATCTTCCGCACGGCGGGATGATCGTAGTACTCCACGCGACGGCCCAAGGCATACGCCATCAGGTTCTGCGTGAAGTTGCGTACCAACGGCGTGGGCCGCTTCAGCAGCGCCTTCTGGAGTTCGATCGCATTGGTGATCTTCGTGCCATCGTAGAAGTCGCCACGGGTGTCGAGCGGCGTGCCATTCTCACGGATGCGCCACTGTCCGTTCACATCGAAGTTGTCCATGGCCAGGCCGATGGGATCGATGAACACGTGACACGACCGGCAACTCGGATTGGCGCGGTGCTCTTCCATGCGCTCGCGCGTGGTCAGCATTCGGCCTTCCTTGCTGTCACCCGTCTTCTCGAGATCGGGCACATTGGGCGGCGGGGCGGGAGGCGGAGTGCCCATGAGCACTTCCATCACCCACTTGCCACGCAACACCGGCGACGTGCGGTTCGCATGCGACGTCAGCGTGAGTACGCTGCCATGCCCGAAGATGCCGACGCGGCCGGAGTTGGCCGGGTACTCGACACGACGGAAATCAGTGCCGACCACGCCGGGGATCCCGTAATGCTTCGCGAGATCCTCGTTCACGTACGTCCAGTTGGCCGTGTACAGATCGAGGAAGCTGCGATTCTCCCGCACGAGATGATCGAAGAACATCTCGGTTTCCTGCACCATATCGTTTGCCAGCTGTTCGCGGAAATCGGGATACTGCAGTGCATCAGGATGCACCTTCTCGATGTCCGACAGCCGCAGCCATTGCGCCGCGAAGCGCGTGGACAACGCGCTGCTGCGCTTGTCGGCCAGCAATCGCTTCGTCTGCGCGATCAGCACGGTCGTGTCGGTCAGGAGACCGCGACGGCCCAGCGACACAAGCTGCGAGTCGGGCGGAGCGCCCCACACGAAGAACGAAAGACGTGAGGCGAGATCGACGCCATTCACTGCCACGCGCGAGCCCGGCTTCGACGCCGCCGGCATCTCTTCGACGCGGAAGATGAAGTGCGGGCTCGCCAGCAACGCTTCGACGGCCGTGCGGATACCGAGTTCAAAGCCGCCGTCCTTGGCACCGGCGTCATAGAACGTGAGTAGTCCCTTCAGATCGTTCGTCGCCAGCGGGCGACGATACGCCTGCGCACCCAACCGCGTCATGATCTTCTCGGCGCACGGCCGCGCCTCTGACGGCGTGAGCGGCCGGCAGCTGAAGATGCGACGACGGCTAGGCGTATCCGACACGCCGGTCGGATTGAACGGGCCCGTGACGGCAAACATCTGCACGTGCGACTGCGTGGTGATGCCGGCCTGCGAGCCAATCTGCGTGTCGGCGATGCTGTGACCGATCGGCGCGATGTTGTCGTTCACCGGACCTTCGAAGGTGCGGATGAACGCGGCCGTGATGCGCTGCGGACCAGCACGCACCGAGATCGGCTTGGTGCGGATCTCCATGCCGTTCGGATCGGCCTGCGACATGCCGCGATCGACATCGAGCACCGCCATCCGCTCGCCATTCACCGAGATTTCGATCTTCTCGTCGAACGGCGCCGCGGAACCGAACAGCTGGCCCGTGGGAATCGCGTGCAGCGTGATCGTGAACACGTACTCGCCATCGGCCGGGAACGCGTGCGTGACCGAGGTGCCGCCGCGCGTGCCGGCCGGTGCGCCTTCCACCGGATCAATCTGCGACGCCAAGCGGGCGATCTTGTAGCTCGACGTGGACACACTCGCCTTTGGGTCGCCCACCGCGAGGCGGCTGATCTCGCTGGCCGCATCGAGGTACGAATCGAGGAGCGTGGCCGACGGCATCTGCACGTCGGCGATGTTGTCGAAGTTGGCGCTCTTGGTATCGAGCGGCAGCCACGATTCGGCCTTGATGTCCACGCCGAGGAGATCCTTCACGGACCGCTCGTACTCGGCGCGATTCAAGCGCTGGAAGGTGCGCGTGCCGGGGTTCGGATTGAGCGCGTAGCGCGCGTCCATCATCCGTTCGAGTGTGCCGGCGAGCACATCGAGCGTGTCACCACCCGGCTTGGGACGACCCGGCGGCGGCATCATGCCGGCGCGCAGTTTACCGATCATCTTTTCGGCCAGCTCGGGGCTGCCGTTGATGTTCGCCATGTCGAAGCCCTGCAGCGACAGGTTACCCTGTTTGCGCTGCTCGCTATGACAGCCGGCGCAGGTCTTCTTGACCACCTCGGTCAACGCACTCGGCGCGATCGCGGTCGGCGCGGGCGAGAGCACCGGATGCCCCAGACCACGCCGCGTCGGCGCGGCGGGTCGCACGGGAGGATCGGATAGCGAGGCGTCGAACGAAGCAGACGAGGCGAGCGGCGATGTCAGCGTCGAAGTCGCAGCCGGATCAGGTCGATCAATGATCGCGACGGCGAGGAGCGACAAGCCACCAACCGAAGCGGCAACCAAGGATTTCATCCTCGGAACTCCGGGCTCAGGCGGGAACGGGCAGGATACGACCACGTGCGTGAATACTGAGTAACGCGCGCGCAGTGGAAAGTGCTGAGATATCGAGGAAAGCTATCGCGTTTTTAGCGGAAGTGCGCTTGTGGGGTACCGATTCTCAACACTCTTGCCCCGAATCTCGTTGGGGGGCATATACGCGGTACCCGGGGGCATCCCTGCCCCTTTCCCACCTGGAGGACTCTCCGTGCGCCCCTGCTGGATGCTGTCGGCCGCTGCTGTGGCCGTCTCTCTGAGCGCTGTCTCCCCCCTGCACGCTCAGACGCGCCTGAATCCCGTGATCGACCTGATTGCCAAGAAGCAGCCAGTGTTCGGTCTGTATGGCCCCGCCAACCGCCGCGCCCGTCCCGGCCAGCCGGCGATATCTCCCGACTCGATGAAGTCGCCGGCGCAGCTTGCCGCCGAAGCGCTCGGCTATAAGAAGAACGACTACATCTTTGACGGCAGCATGGAAGGCGACTTCGATGCCGCCCTGCCGCAGTTCGCCGCCTTCTCGAAGGGCATGGTTGCGCAAGGCTCGCTGCAGAAGGGGAAGTCGCCGCGTTTCACGCACCCGATCTACGTCAAGACGCACGATATCTCGCCCGATCCTGCCCTCGCCGCCAAGCGCATCGGGCAGCAGCTCAACCTTGGCGTGGCGGGCGTGGTGTTCGTCGATGTGGACAGTGCGGAAGAGCTCGAGCAGGGACTGGCCGCGATGCGCTTCAAGAGCAACGGCGGCACCCGCTCCGACGACGTGGGCGACGCGCCCGCCATGTGGGGCATGACGCCGGCCGAGTACAAGGCGAAGGCCGACCTGTGGCCGATGAACCCCAAGGGTGAGCTGTACAACTTCACAATCGTGGAGAGCAAGGCGGGATTGGCGAAGATTCGTGAGATCGCCGCGGTGAAGGGCGTGGGCGTGCTGTTCCCCGGCGCCGGTACACTGCGTGGCGTATTCAGTACCACAGATGCGGCCGGCAAGCGCACGTTCGACGAGAAGGCGTGGGAAGCCGCGATTCAGTCGGTGCTGGCGGCGTGCAAGGAGTTCAACGTGCCGTGTGGTTACCCGGCCGGCGCCGCCGACATCGAGATGCGCATGAAGCAGGGGTTCAGCGTGTTTGTGATCGGCTGGGGCGAGCCGGGCTTCAAGGCGGTTGAGATCGGACGCGGCGTGGCGGGCCGGTAAGGAAATTCACGAACGCTGTGCGCCGTTCGCTGAACCATGTCGCATACGAAGAAGGCCGCCGATGCAGTTCGCATCGGCGGCCTTCTTCACGACTCCAACCGGCAACCGCTACGGGTTGCGGTCGAGGCAACCGGTGAACTTCGGGTTGTTCCGCTCGATGAACGGAACAATCAGCGTCACGTCGGTGCCATAGTTGCTACCCGGGCGATAGCGCATAGCGCCCGTCGGGAACACCGTCGCGGCCGTCCGGCTGTACTGCCGGATGAGCCGACGCATATCGCCTAGGCGATGACCGGTCAGGTACAGCCAGTAGGCGCGCTCCTTGAAGAGCATGTCCACGGCCGCAGCCTGCGTGGTGGGCGATGCCGGCAGCGGAGCGATCGCCGTGCTGAGGCCAGTGGCCCGCAGCGCGTTCAGCTGTGCGAACACGGCGTCACGATCGCCCTGCGTGGCACCCTGCAAGCGGGCTTCGGCTTCGATGAGACGCGCTTCGATACCGTCGGCCAGCGTAAACGGCGCCGACTGCGACGTGTACTTGAGCTGACGCGGCAGGTTCGTGCTCGTGCCGTCGAATCCGAGGTTGGCCGTGGCCACCCAAGGCACACGCGGATCAACCGGCGTGACGAGGTAGTCGATACCGTTGGTGCCTTCGTTCGTGGTCACCGTGTAGCGAGTGCCGGCATTGTACATCGCCGTCCAGAGACCGTTGGTCTGACGACCAGTCGCGATCGAGTGGTTGAGCACGTACTTGTAGCTCGTGGCCACACCGCTCACCGCCGCGGCCGCCGCGGCGAACTGCCCTTGGTCGAGCAGCACACGCGCCTTGCCGATCGAGGCCAGGCTGCGATAGTTGGTGCCGGTCGCATTGATGAGCGCCGTATCCATCGACGCGAGAGCGCGGGTGTAGATCTGCGCCGTCGTAAGCGGATCGCCGTACTCGAAGTCACCGCTCGCCGACACCTTGCTGAACGGCACGCCCGAGCAGTAGCCCTCACCGAACGCCGTCTCGGTGAAGCCGCGAATCGCGTACATCTCGCTGAGTGAGTCCTTCACGACCGCGGTTGTCGGCTTCACCACGATCCACTTCTCGATGGCCGACGCGAGACTCGTGCGTGCCAGTTGCAGTTGGACGTAGGGCGTTTGCACGGCACCACCGAGAACTTCACTCGAGTTGCGTCCGTCCGTGTTGTACCGGTCGGCAAAGGTGTCCGTGGTGTTGAGCTCATCGCCGAGGTTGCCAGAGACGACAACGAACCCGTCCTGGGTACCCGAGTACGATACGATAAAGTCCTGCATGGCGCCGTTGCGCAGCGTGGTCACACCAAGACTGCCACCAATGGCGGCCTCGGCGATCACGTCAGGCGTGGGAACCGAGAGAAGGTCCGAGCTGCACCCGGTTACCGCGAACACGGCGGCCATGGCGCCCACTGGACGGATCACCCGGCGTGCGGAATTGAAGAATCGCATGGATGTGGGTCGTCTCAGAAGGAGAAGTTCATGCGCAACGTCATGATGCGCAGCGGTGGCGTGGAGAAGTATTCCTCGTTACCACGGGCGTCGTTGTTGGACTGCGCGGCTTCGGGATCGACGCCGGTGTAGTCCGTGATCACGCCCAGGTTTCGGCCGGTGAGCACGACGCTCCAGCGCGAGGCACGAACGGCGTTGGCCCACTTCGTCGGCATTTCATACGAGGCCGAGAGTTCACGGAAGCGCGTGAATGAGCCGTTCTCGAACATGCCCGTGTACACCGCCTGCGACGTAGCCAAGGCGTTGGCCTGTTCCTGCAGCGAGGCGCTCTTGTCGTAACGGCCGCGGCAGGTCACGCCGTTCATGCACTGGTGACGCAGGGTGTTGTTGAACTTCCGGAAGCCCCACTTGCTGTCCACCTGACCCGAGATCCTGAGCTTCTTCTTGAACAGCTCGAGCGTCGGGGAGAACGCGACTTCACGCGTCGGGAACGTGTTGCCCTGGTAGACCGCGGTGTCACTGAACGTCAGTTCGCTCAATGCCTTGTTCGAATTGAAGGTGATGATGCCATCCCCATTCTTGTCGTCAAAGCTGATGTTCTTGTCCCACAAGCCGAACAACGGGAAGCCCGGACGGTTCTGCTGCGTGTTGCGATTGCCGGAAGCAATCGAGCTGACGCCTTGGCCCAGCTTGGTCATGCGATTCTTGTTCGTCGACCCAGTGAACGCGAACGAGAGCGCAGCCGCTTCGCGGTCGATGATACGCTGGTTCCACGTGAACTCGACACCCTGGTTCTTGATGTTGCCGATGTTCACGAACTGTGTGGTCAGACCCGACAGCGACGGGGCAATTTGGCGCTGAATGAGGGCATCCGTCGTGCTCTTGTTGTACGACGTGACTTCGACGTTCGTGCGGCCGGAGAACATGGCCAGATCGAAGCCGAACTCCGTCTCGGCCGAGTACTCCGGCTTGAGGTTGACGTTACCGAGCGATCCAAGTGACGCCGCCGGGGCATCGCCACTGGCCGTGGTGAGCGGTCCCGGCGAGTAGAAGCGCACGGCGTCGGTGGCACCCGGGATCTGGCCGGACGCGCCGTACGTGCCGCGCAAGCGCAGCGAGTTCACGAAATCGGGGAGATTCAGGAACGTCTCGTCGGAGATGAGCCACGAGGCACCGAGCTTCGGGTAGTACACGGCACGCGTGTTGGCACCGAAGGCACTGGCGGCGTCGCGACGCATGCCACCCGTGATGAACAGGCGATCGCGCAGGGCGATCTGTTGCTCCACGTAGTAGCCGAGCGTTCGACGCTCGTTATACGTCTGCGTGCTGGAGCGCGTGGCGGCCGACGACACCGTGACGCCGCCCGGCGGCAGGCCGATACCGGTACCAGCCGTGGCACCCACCGCGTTGCGGATGTACTGCATACCGATGCTCGTGGTCGACTTCATCCAATCGGTCAGCTGGAACGTGCCGGTGGCGCCGTAGTCCGCCGTCTGCTGGTTGATGTCCACGCGCTGGCTCGTGATGTTACCTTGGCGGACCGTCGCCGTATTCGGACCTTCACCGACCTTCGCGATGAAGAAGTCGTTGCGGTCGGTGTAGTCGGAACCAATGGCGGCACGCGTGGAGAGCCACGTGGTGGGCGTCCACTGGGCGGACACGCTGTTGATGAAGCGATTGAGTCCCTGCTTCGTCGTCTGCGACAACACGTCGCCCAGCATGAAGGCACGATAGCCACGGAGCGAATCGCCCTGCGCATCGACCAGGTCGGCGCGCCACGGGCCGCCGAGCGCGAGCACCATGAGACCGTTGCCGTTGTCTTCGTTCTGCGGCAGGCGCAGTTCGCTGTTCACGTAGCCGGACGACGCCTGCACGAAGAGTCCCTTGCGGAGCTCAGCGTTCACGTTGGCGCGGAAGCTGTTACGCGCGAGTGCATTAGGACGCACGATGTCCGACGGTAGCTCGGTTACGCCGCGACGCGCCTTGAGACGGGCAATTTCGTTGTCGGGCAGCTTGTAGATGCCCGTTTCGCCTTCGGTCTGACCGGAGACGAAGAACTGCACCTTATCGTTGCCGCCCGACGCCTGCAGGTTGTACTGACGACGGCTGCCGGTGCTGAGCGGGGTGAGGTTCGGATCGTTCAGGATGTTGCCATGCGAGAGCGAATCCACGGCCGTACAGGTGCCGAGCGAAACGGCCGTGAGCAAGCAAGGCACGGCCCGGCTCGGCGAGGCGGCGGTGCGGCCCCAGAGCTGCCACAGGTCGGGATAGCTGGCCGTGTTGTCGATCTTGCCGTTCTCGACACTCAGGCTGTAGTTCGTCTTGCCCGACTTACCGCGCTTGGTCGTGATCACGACCACGCCGTTCGCCGCTTCAGTGCCGTACAGCGTGGCGGCCGACGGGCCCTTCACGATCTCGATGGTCTCGATTTCGGACGGGTTGATGTCGTCGAGACGCGACGGACCCGAACCACCAACGCCCAGGGCGTTGTTCGTGGTCGACGTGGCGCGCACACCGTCGATAACGACGATGGGGTCATTCGACAGCGAGAACGAGTTCTGGCCGCGGATACGGATACGCGAGCCGGTACCGGTGGCGCCGGTCTGTACGACCTGCACGCTGGAGGTACGACCCGAGAGCAAGCTGCCCATGTTGGACACGGGGAGCTCGGCGATCTTCTCGGCCACGTTGATCTGCGCCGTGGCGTTCGCCAGTTCGACCTTACGCTGCTGGCCGGTCACCGTGGTGACGACGGCGGCGAGCGAGAACGCGGCCTGCTTGATCTGGACATCGGCGACCACCGGCGTAGCGCCGACGGTGACCGTGATCTTCTGGGCTTCGTAGCCGATGCGATTCACATCGAGCGTGACCGCACCAGTCGTCGTGACGCGAAGCGTGTACCGGCCGTTGTCGGCGGTGAGCGTTCCGTTCTGCGTGCCGGACACCAGCACGCGGACCTGCGAGACCGGGTTCCCGGTGGCGGCGTCGGTGACGCGTCCAGAGATAGTTCCGCCAGCAGCCTGCGCTTCTACGCGCGGAGCCGCAAGCAAGGAGGCGCCGACAAGCCCGGCAAACAGGGCAAGACGGGCGCATACAGCGGCCAGTGGGCGGCGATAAACGGAATGATGTGGCGAGCCGTTTCGCTCGCCACGATCAGTCGCGACGGGTCCGAACAATCGCATCTCGTGACTCCCTCAGAGAGCTGGATCACTCAACGGCCACCCAGTGTGGCCGAACATGGCAATAGCCAACATCCATCGCTCGCCTGACGGCGGGCAATCGGGTTGGCCATGCCACTACGGTGCACGGGCGTGTGAAGGCCCGATAGGCGCGAAGGGAACGGAAGGACGCTGCGGAACTCGCGCGTCGCTCCCGGGTGCGTGACATGCACGCGGTGGGAACTTCGAGGGAAAGGGGCTGCTAACCGGAACAACAGTCCGAACCGAGAATCCGTCACCGAGGGCTGCTAAATTGACCGCGGCGAAATGGGACTGGTATAGGACTGATACAGTCGGACCGCGAGAGGGTACGGCACGGTGCACCGGCTGTCAATATCGAACGCCATTACGCGTGCGCTGAATACAACAATAGCATGCCCGTCGACGGACGACACGTCCGCCGACGGGGACGACGGGAATTACGGTACCAACGGTGATGGCGGCGGCGGTGCCGGCAGGTCGAACTTCAACGTGGACATCGTCGCCGAATCGGCCACCAACGGCGTTTCGCCCGCGGGCAGGCCATTGAGCTTGAGGATATACGTGACAGACGTCAGGTACTGCTCCGGCGTCAGCGTACCGGGCGCATCGTCGGGCATGGTCGTGCGAATCTGCTCATACAGCTCGAACAACGAACGGCCAACCCACTTCGTCTTGAAGTCGGCGCTGGTGACATCTTTCGATTCGTGGCAGCCCGAGCAGGTGGCAGTCCACACCTTCGCCCCCTCGACCGCCTGGGCTTCGGTATACAACTTCGCGCTGTCGACCACGAACATCGCGGCGCGCAGTGGGGATACGGCAAGCGGGCGCTGGGCGGACATCCGGCTGCCGCCGAATACGCTGGCGGCGACCACCGTCGCGAGAAACGCGCTGGGAAGATAGTTGCTGATCGTCATGGCCGATCAACGTGCGTCGCGGGCAGAACGCTGACAAGATGTGACCTGCGCGGCATCTCGTGATCCTTTCGTGAAAGTCGATTGCGATTGTGCGGGCTCGTGGACATTTTCGCCCCATGACGCTTACCCCACATGACCCTGAACGTTTGGATCCGGCTGAGGATCCCACCGAAGATTCGGCGCCTGAGCCCTCCGCCCTCCCCCGTCGCGACTTTCTCCGAATCGCCGGTGTCGGCGCCGGTGCCTTGCTCGCCTCCGGCTGCGCCTCGGCCGGCGCCTTCGCGTCGGCCGCCCCCGTGCGTGGCATCGAGCGCGGCCGTGCCAAAGACGGCGGGGTCGGGCATGTCGTCGTGATCGGTGCCGGCGCCTGGGGCGGCTGGACGGCGTATCATCTTCGTGAGCGTGGCGCCCGCGTCACCCTCATTGACGCCTATGGTCCCGGCAACTCGCGCTCCACGAGCGGCGACGAGACGCGCGGCATTCGCTCGTCGTACGGTGATCGCGCCACCGGTGAACTCTGGACCCCGTGGGCGCGCGCGGCGATCGAGCGCTGGCGGCTTTTCGAAAAGGAATGGGCACCGGTGTTCCGGACGTCGTACTTCCACCAGACCGGCGACGTGATCATGCGCGCCACCGCTGAGCCATTCATCACGAAGACGCTCGAACTCTGGAAGGCGAACAACGTGAAGCACGAGGTGCTCAACGGCGCCGAACTGCGCAAACGGTATCCTGTCATCAAGGCCGATGACATCACCATCGCGATCACAGAGCCCGATGCCGGCGTCGTGCGCTGCCGCGCCGCCACGCAGGCCGTGGCCGCCGTTGGCCAAAAGATGGGCGTGAAGCTCGTCATCAGCCGGGTACGTCCCGGCCCCATCGTGAACGGTGCGATGGATGGCGTGATCCTGGAAGACGGCACGACCGTACGCGGCGACTCGTATGTGTTCGCCTGCGGTCCGTGGCTGCGCAAACTCTTCCCCTACATGGAGAACAGGATGCGCGTGCCGATCGGCGTCGCCTGTTACTTCGGCGTACCGGTCGGTGATTCGCGCTTCACCTTCCCCAATCTGCCCAGCTTCAACTTTCCCGGCGTCACCGGCTGGCCCGTATTGCCGGTCGACTCACGCGGCTTCCGCGTACGCGGAGCGATCGCACCGCCGGCCCCGCCCGCCGGCACACCGGCACCAGCTCCCGCGGCTCCGGCCACTCCCGCAGCGGGCACCGCGACCCGGCCGGCCGTGGGACCCGCCGCCGGCGCACCCGTGGCGGCCGATCCGCTCCAGCAGGACCCCGACACGAGCAGCCGCTGGGCCAGTCAGGATCGCGTCGACGGATCCCGTCGCTTTCTCGCCGCGCGCTTTCCGCTCTTGGCCAACGCGCCGCTGCTCGAGACTCGCGCCTGTCATTACGAATCGAGTGTGAACGGCAACTTCATCATCGATCACGTACCCGGCACATCGAACGCCTGGATCGCCGGCGTCGGTCAGGCCGAGGGATTCAAGTTTGGTCCGGTCGTTGGCGAGTACGTCGCGCAGCGCGTACTGGGCATCACTGGTGACCCGAAGCTCGTGGCGGCGTTCAAGCTGCCCACCGAGGAATACGAGAAGCCGCCCGGTTGATGCGACGCGTCGCCCTCTTCGCGTTCGCGGCGCTCTTCTTCGCCTACGAACAGTGGTCGTTCTACATGTGGATGCAGCTGCACGGCACGGTATCGGCCGGGCTTGCGCACGCGTGGGCCACCCTTCGGCAAGATCCCATGGTGTTCATGGCCTGGAACGACATGGGCGTATTCACCGCGATCGTGCTGGTCTGGCTGGCGCGCGATCTGCGCGCCCGCGGCCGCGCCATCTGGTGGTGGCCGGCCACGCTCATCATGGGATGTCCACCGCTGCTGGTGTATCTGGCCACCGGTAGCGACGCGTCTCCCCGTGGCGCAGTACCCGGAACCGATCCGGCGGTAACCCGCGCGCCGTGAGCGCCGCCGCGAGATCTCGCGGCGGCTGATCGAGGGGTTCGTCGGTGAGCGCAAAGGTGCCCCAGTGCACACCGACGGCTTCCTGCGCATTCACATCGAGCATCACCTGCACCGCTTCCTCGGGGTTCACGTGTTGTGTGCGCATGAACCACCGCGGCTCGTAGGCCCCGATCGCGATCGCGGCGGCGTCGAAGTGGCCGAAGCGCTCCCCGATCTCGCGCGGTTCGTTCGAGTAGCCGAGGTCACCAGAGTACCAGAAGCGGAAGTCGGGGTGTACGAAGGCCCAACTGCCCCACAGTGACTTATTGCGATCGAGCATGTTCCGATTCGACCAATGCTGCACCGCCAAGAAATGCAGTTCGAGATCGCGCGTGCGGCCGGGCCAGCGCACGACCTCATCCCACGCGCAGCCGATCACGCGGGCTCCATTCGCCGCCCGCGGCAGGTTCGCGGCAAACCACGGTTCCGTACCCCGCGGCACGATGAACGCCGGAGGCCCACCGGTTTGCACCGACACGTCGCGCATCGAGCGCCGATCGAGATGATCGTAGTGGTTGTGCGACAACACCACCGCATCGATGCGCGGTAACTGGTCGGCGCGCAAACCGGGCGGCTGATGGCGCTTGGGGCCGGCGAACCGCACCGGTGAGGCCCGCGAACTGAACACGGGATCGACGAGCAGGTTCACGCCGTCGATCTGCAGCAACAGCGACGAGTGGCCAATCCATGTCAGCGCCGGCTCGGTGCGATTCGCGTGAATGAATTCGAGGTCCGGCGCCACGCCGACGATGGGATGGGCCGGCGGACGCGGAAGTCGGTCACGCGCCCGCTGTACCATCCACGTCCCAGCGCCGGCACCATCCACATCGATGCCGGAGCGATTGGAGTACGGCGGTCCGACGGGCGTGCTCACTCCGCCAACGGTCCCACGGACGACGCCACCACGCGCCGCTTGTTGGCGCGTGCGCGGAACGGCAGGATGAATAGATACATCCCCGTGATCCACAGCCCGAGCACGATCACGGCAGCGGGAAAGAACACCCACAGCTTCATGAGCGGATGAAAGAACGACCCATCGTGAATCGTCTCGATCAGATCCGACCGCCGATACGCCGACTGCAACAGCGCGCCGGTGGCGAGCTCCATCTGGATCTCCCAGTTGGTGATCGTCGCGACCTTCACGATGCCCTTACCCGGGCGCACATCGAGTCGATCGATGTCCGCCCAGCTCGCCACCTTCGCCTCGGGCACCGACTGCGCGGTGGCGAGAATCTGCTCCATCGTGACCGTCGGCACGCGCACTGACGTTTTCTGCTCGGGTGGCTGTACCCAGGCGATCTGCTTCTTGAGCTGCAAGAGCAGCCCGGTGCAGAGCACGATGAAGAACGGCAGCGCGACGGCGATAGAGCCCCAGCGGTGCAGCTTCCGATTCCAGATGCGCGGATTGAGTGTCGTCACGGCTTCCGTTTACCCCACACGGGGGGCAAAGGCTCCTTCGTGGCGCGATCATTCTTCCACGTGGACAACAGTCGCATCGCTTCCTGCACGGCCCGCTCCAACTGCGGATCGCGACCGGCGATGACCTCCTTCGGGAAATTCTCGACGTCGATATCCGGCGCCACGCCTTCGTTCTCGACCGCGAACGTGTCGTCACGCGAGAAAAAGCCAAAACGCGGCGCGATCATCGAGCCGCCGTCCACGAAGTTGGGCGTGTCGGTCGTGGCCACCAGTCCACCCCACGTGCGCGCGCCAACCAGCGGGCCAAGCTTGCGACGCTTGAACATGTACGGCATCAGATCGCCGCCGGAGCCCGCCATTTCGTTGATGATCATCACCTTCGGTCCCCAGATCCCGTTGGCGGGACTGGTGAACGGATAGCGCTCGCCTACGGGGTTGTTGAAATAGCCGTCGTAGTCACGTCCGAGCAGATCCACGATATAGTCGGCCGCCGAGCCACCGCCATTGTATCGCTCGTCCACCACCACGCCTAAGCGGTCCTGCTGCGCGAAGTAGTAGCGATTAAAGCTGGTGTATCCCGGCTGACCGGTGTTCGGCAAATACACATACGCCAGCTTGCCACCCGACAGCGAATCCACCTTGCGCCGGTTGGACTCCACCCAGGCCCGGGTGCGAAGGCCCTGCTCGTTGGCAATCGGCATCACGGTCACGCTGCGCGCGCCCTGCATATCAGGCCGCGAATTCACCGTCAGCACCGTCTGTCGGTTGGCGGTGCCGTCGAGCAAGCGGAACAGGTTGTCCGGCGCGCGCAACTCTACGCCATTGATGGCGAGCACGTAGTCGGCGGTGCTCACGTTCACGCCCGGCACCGCGAGCGGCGCCCGCAGCTCTGGGTTCCAGCTCTCCGCATCGTAGATGCGTGACAAACGGTACCGACCGTTCTCGATTGTGAAGTCGGCGCCCAGCAGGCCGCCGGTGTTGGCCGGCACGTCAGGGATGTCGCCACCGCGCACATACGAATGCCCGATCGCGATCTCGGCGCCCATGTTGTCGATCAGATAGTTCAGATCGGCGCGGTGATTCACGTGCGCCAGCAGCGGCTCATACATCTGCTTCACCGCCGGCCAGTCGGCGCCATGCGCGTTCTTCACGTACAGATTGTTGCGCTGATTCCGCCAGCCTTCATTGAAGATCTGCCGAAACTCTTCGCGCGGATCGATGTACGCGCGCAGCGTCGCCGTGAGCCGACCCGTACCCGCCGTCGGCACGGCGCGGTCGGCGTCCACCAGATACAGTCCGCCCTGCGCACCACCGGTGCGATACAGCAGCTTGCGGCCATCGGCGCTCACCACGTACTGCGCCACGCCCGTCACGAACGGCGCGGCACGACGCGTGGACAGCTGGAAGCGATGCAGCGTGTTGCCGCCGCCCGGCGCGCCGGCGCCACCGGTGCCGGTCACAGGCACCGGCTCGAGGAAAAACACCGTACCAGTCGGGCCGGCGCGCAGGTCGCCGTAGTCGCGCTCAGTCACGCCCTGCACCGCGATGATACGCTGCTGAATGCCGTCGAAATCAATGCGTACCGTGCGCGGCGCGGGGGCGGCCGCTGGCCGCGTGCTGTCGGCGCGTGTCGGCGCCCCAACCGATGCGGCCGCGCTGTCGCCCCGCGTGCGCGCCGCTTCTTCATCGCTCTCCGGCATCAACGGCGACGCGTCAGCCTTGCTCAGCACCGTGAGATACAGCGAGCGCGTTTCCGGTCGGTCGTACTTCGACATATCCAGCAGCGAAGAGTTCAACGCGAAGTTCGTCGACGCCAGGAACCACAGATACTTGCCGCCGGCGTCCCACGCCGGTGCCGTGGCGTCGGCAAGGCCGTCGGTGATCTGCTTCACCGTACCCGTCTCCGCGTCATACACGAAAATCGCGCGGAATAGCGACTTAAGCCGCTTCGGATACGCCATGTAGCGCGAATCCGGGCTCCACACCGGCACGATTGAACGGTCCGCCATAAAGTATGGATCGGTGTCGGCCACCTTGGCCTGCCCGCTCGCCACATCCACCAGCCAGATGCGGAAGTGGGTATCCTGGAACGTGATGCTGCGACCATTCGGCGACCAGCTCGGCGAGTACGGACGGCTCGGCTCGGGCAGCGTGATCTCGCGACGCGCGCCCAGTCCATCCTGCGGCGCGATCACAAGCTTGTACTCACCGCTGGCATCACTGAAGAACGCGAGCGATTTGCCGTCGGGCGACCAGGTCGGCGCGATCTCGGCCGAGCCGCTCGTGTTGGTCATGTTGCGCACATCGCCCTTCTCAGCGGGGATCGTGAAGATCTCGCCGCGCGCTTCCACGGCGGCCCGCTTGCCGGTAGCCGACAGCGCCAGGCTGGTGATGCGCGACGACACATCCTTCCACGACGCCATCATCCAGGGGAAGTCGCCGGTGGCGGTGATGTTCACCACGTGCTCGCGACCGGTCGTGGCATCGAGCTCATGGACATAGCCGGCCTGCTCGAACACGACCGTGCCCGCCGACGCATCGAGTGACTTCACGTCGAAGTCGCGGAACTTGGTGACCTGCGCCAACTGTTTCGACTTCGTGTCGTACGAGAACACGTTCGACACACCGTCACGATCCGACAGAAAGTACACGGCGTCGTTCACCCACACCGGGTCCATTTCCTTCGAGTTCGTGAACGGCGTCGAGTCGAGCGCGAAGCTCTTGAGGTCGAGAATCCAGATCGGTTTGTTCTGCCCACCGCGATAATTGCGGCGCTCTTCATCCCACGAACTCGGCATGCGGTACGCCACGCGATTGCCGTCGCCTGAGAGCTTGCCCTGATAGGCGCGCGGCATCGGCATCGCCGTCTCGACGCCGCCGGTCACTGGCACCGTCCAGAATCGCTGCGCCGCCGAGGGCGCCCACGACGCGCGCGGGCTCGCGAACATCACGGACTTTCCATCGGGCGTCCATCCCTGCACCATGTCGGCCGACGGATGCCACGTGAGGCGCTTGGGCTGACCACCACCCACCGGTACCGTGTAGACGTCGGTGTTGCCGGCGTATTCGGCACTGAAGGCGATCAGCGTGCCGTCGGGGGAGAGCTTGGGGTTCTGCGTCTGCCCCTGAAAGCTCGTGAGACGTCGCGCCGCGCCGCCAGCGCGCTCGACCACCCAGATGTTGTTGGCGTAGGCGAACGCGATGTGCTGCGCGCTCACACTTGGCGTGCGCAGCAGCCGGGTAAAAGACTGCGCCGAGGCGGAAGCCGCTGAAACGGAAAGGAGGGCAAGCGCGGGAAGCGCTGCGCGTGAGCGGGCGATCAATCGTGACATAGGGACGCCAGAGGGGGCCGCGAGATCGGGAGGGAACACACCGAGCACATCGTTGAAATCTTACTCGGCGGATGGACGTGAAGTTGGGCCTGCTGCCCTCGATTCACACGTTCGAACTCAGTAGATCGCGACTGCCCCGCGGGCGTCCGTACGCACAATCAGCGACGCCACCATCTTCGACGCGGCGCCGCGCGTTTCCACGCCCGGATCGGGAACGCGGTCGATCACCACGCGCACCACGAAGGCCGATGACGGCTCGAGCGGCGCCAGCTTCAATCGCGAGGCGCTCATCGCGAAGGCTCGTCCGTCGCGCGAGGCAGTCCATTGTGCCAACGCCCAGTAACTGTTCGACACGGCGGTCCCACCGTTCGCCCCGCGATCCTGCCTCCGGAGGTCGACCAGCACGCGCGCGGCGGCGCCCGCCCAGCGACGGTCCGCATCGGACAGCGAGAGTACGAATAGCGGCTCGGTATCAGGGAGTGCCGACAATGCGGCCGGCGTCTCGTCCCCGTGAAAGCTGCTCCAGCGATCGGCCCGCAGCATTGAGGTGGTCGAGAGCCGCAGCGATGACGCGTGCGTGGCAGGATCGTGAAGATCGTCAAACCCGCCGAACTGGTGCCGCACCGACGACGTCACGTCGTCGTGCGTATCGACGAAGTTCGTCATGATCACGCCCAGCGAATTCGTGGCACTCAACGCACCGTGCGTCCCGCCCAGCGGTCGCATGCGGTTCGCCACCGAGACCGCCCCGAGTCCCACCCGCATCTTGTCGTCGAGCGAAACGAGAATCGGTGCCGGATTCAGCGTGATCGCGGTATGCCCTCGCACAATGCGAGGCGGCGCAACCGGAAATAGTTCGCCAGACGTATAGCGAAGCCACGTCGCAGTCGACGCGAAGCCATCAGGAGACACGTCCCGATCGTGCTGCATGCGCGCAAGCACCGACGCATAGTGCAGCGGGTCGCCGCGTAGTGCGTGATATCGAAACACGGCGGAATCGCCGCGACCACGCGTTGTAACTTCGGCCAATGCACTGTCGGATCGCACGAAATAGCGCGTGTCGCTCTCGCGCCACGACACCACCGCCACACCGTCGAGGGCGGCGAGCAACGACGCCACGCGCGCGACCGAATCGGGATGCGCGAAGACGCCGAAGCCGGTCGTCACGCCATCGACGCTGAATGCCACGTCGGTGGGATCGCGCAGCGACCGGAACGTATGAAAGCCCTGCTGCTCCAGCGCCTCGACCACGGGTAGAAAGCCGGCCGAGCTGGCGCGGTTGTGCCCGTGGTCGGACAGGATCAGGATTTCGAGATCGCGACCGGTGCGCGTGCGGTAGGTGCGCTGCAACTCCGCCAGCTTCCGATCGAGATGCGCCAGATACTTGTCCAGCGCTCCGCGCGTGTGCTGCAGCGCGTCAGGACCGACGTTGTAGGCGTAGACGGTGGGGCGACCGCCGCGTTTCAGAAACTCCTTTACGTCGGCATCGACCTCGTTGCGCGCCACCTGATTCGACATCAGATACGCTCCGAGGTGATGCAACTTCGTCCCGAATGCGAAATCCATTCGGCGCTCGTACTCGATGGGCTTGATCGCGTCGAACAATTCGCCCACTACCGCATTCTGCCGCGCACTGTAGAAGATCCGCTGGTATCCCGGCGGCGGCTGCACACCCATGATGTCGTGCCACGAGACGTCGCTGATGGACGGGAAGGTCGAAATCAACCGACTGGGCTCTCGGAAGCCGGCAAACAGTCCCCGGGCCCGCGCGTCCACGATATCCCGGTAATCCACCCCGTCGAGGGCAAGGACGAGTCTGTTGGCCACCGGTGGCTCGAGCGGCGGCGCCCGACGCCAGGGAACACAGGCGAGGGCCAGCGGGAACAAAAGCAGGTGGAAGACGCTCGTCTTGATGAGCCGGGTGGCGCTATGCATGCTTCACATGCTACCCTGACGGCAGGACCACACAAGCCCACCGCTCGGTCTCGCATGCCGCACTGCTCTTCCCACCTGAAGGATCCGCGCGCTGGCCGGCGCTGGCGCGTCGTAGTCGCCGCGTGCTCCGCAATTGCGCTCCTGCCCTGTACCGACCTCGCCGCGCAAGTCGCCGCACCGGTGCTCACGGGTATGGTGAAGGGCTCTGTCGTGACCGAGTCGCGGCGGCCGCTGGTCGGTGCCCAGATCCGGTTCGGCAGCGCCGTCGACTTCGCGGAATCCGACGACGCTGGACAGTTTACCGCCGCCAGGGTGAATGCAGGCGCGATGTGGCTGCGCGTGCGCCGCATTGGCTACCGACCGGAGTCGCTGCTGGTCACCGTTGTGGCAGGTCAGTCCATCGAGCCGACCGTCATGATGAACCAGATCGCCCAAAACATCGCGGCGGTCAAAGTGGTCGGCCGGCGTGATCTCACCGGGCCGATGGCTGGCTTCTACAAACGACTGCAGGCTGGCGGCGGACGTTACTTCACGCAGGCCGAGATCGAAAAACGTCAGCCGAACAGAATGTCGGACCTGCTGCGCTCCGTGCCGGGCATCCGCATCGAGCCACGCGGCTTCGAAAACAAGGTGCGCATTCGTGGCAGCCGCTGTTCGCCCTTGGTGTGGATCGATGGGCAAGGCCTGTTTGCTGCCGAGTTCGATCTCGATGCGGTAGACCCGCGATCGTTCGAGGGCATCGAGGTGTACAGCGGCCCGGCCAGCGTGCCGATCGAGTTCCAAGGCAATCAGCGCATGAGCAGCGCCTGCGGCACGATCATTTTGTGGTCGCGCCGCGGCGAGTATCGTGAAAAGAAGCCGAAGAAAGGTGAACCCACCCCTGCGGCGCGCATCGCACAGCTCCTCGAAGAGGCCACCATCTTCACCGCCGCTGATGTCGACGCCGGAGCCCGCGTGGACTCGTCGATGGTGGTGCGGCCGTTCTATCCCGACTCGCTGTTCGACGCGCAGGTGGCGGGCGAACTGATCGCCGAGTTTGTGGTCGGCACCAACGGTGAAGCGGTGATGGAGACGTTCAACTCGATCACGACCACGCATCGTGCGTTGGTCGAGCCGGTGCGCCGTGCCGTACGCGAGCAGCGCTTCGTGCCCGCCGTGCGTAAGGGACGCGTCGTGCAGCAGGTCATGCAGCTGCCGTTCACGTTCGTTCCTGACTCTACCGCCCGCCGACGCCGATGACGCTGAAAGCCCAGGTTGCCGCCATCATCGGTTCGCTGCTGTTGGCAGCGCCAGCCGCCGCACAGAAACTCAAGGAGATTGGCAAGACATCGGTGGGCACGCCGGTGTTTCTCGAGGCCAACTCGGTGAAACGCGCCAACGGCATTACCACCGCCACCGTGCGAGTGCGCCTGCAACCGCCGCTCAAGCACGCGCTGGGCGATCTCCGCAGTTCGCGCACCATCGCCATGTACGACTGTGCCAAGCAGACCGTGGCGACGAAAGAGAGCTGGTATTACCTCGACGACGCCGGCAAGAAAGTCGGCATGCACAAAGAGGTGAAGATGCCCGGCTTCGGTCCCTCGTTCAAAGGCTCGCTGGCTGACGTGGTGATGCGGCACTTGTGCGCGACTCCCCCGCCGCGCTGAGCAAAACGCCGGCGATCACGAGCGCCGCACCGGCCAGTCCGAGCGGCGACAGACGTTCGCCCCACACCACGTACGCAGCCACCACCGCGATCACCGGCTCCAGCGTGGCGATCGTGGCCGCGCGCGCCGACGGCAGGCGCTTCACGCCTTCGGCATAGGCGAGATACGCCGCGTACGTGCACACCAGCGCGAGAAATGCCACGCCGCCCCAGGCCGATCGCGACAGCGACTGAAACGGTACGAACGGCAACATGGTGGCCGCGCCCACGCCCAGCGCCCAAGCCATGACGCGGGCCGACGCGTTGCGTGAAAAGAGCCGACGCCCCACGAGGAAGTAGAGCGCGTACATCGCGCCCGAGAGCAGTCCCCACCCCACCGCACTCGGCGACCAGCGCACTTCGCCGGTGCCGCTGGCCAGCGCCACGATGGCGACGCCGACCAAGGTGAGCGACAGCGCCGCGGTGGCCCGCGCGCTGACCCGTTCGTGAAAGAAGATTCGTCCGCCGATCGCCACCCAGATCGGTGCCGAGTACATCAGGATCGACGACAACGCCACGCCGCCCTGCTCGATGGCATTCAGGTACGAGTAGTACAGCACGGCGACACCAGCCACACCCAAGAATACGGCGGCGGGGCGATCGGCACGTTGCAGGGGTTCAGCACGTGTAATGGCAGCGTGAACCGTGAACAGGAGTGCGGCAATCGCGGCCCGCCAGAAGGCCACCGTGAGCGGCGGCGCTCCGTCGGACATGGCCACCCGTGACATCACCCCGAGCAGCCCCCAACACAGCACCGCCAACAGAATGGCGATCGAGCCGTATCGAATGGTGGCGGGGGTCTGGGTTGTCATCGGACGGAATCTAGCAGCCGTTACCGGTCCGCCCCATGTTGAACGGGTCCCCCCTCTTCGGGTCCCGCACCCTCTTCCTCGGCTCAGGCTTCCCGTGCGTATCCCGCGCGCTTTACAGGCTCACTGCTCGCTCGCGCTTTCCCTCGCGACGGCGCTTTCACCGATAGCGCGCGCGCTTCCGGCGCAGACCGATCCGGGCTTCAACGCGCTGCATTGGCGCGCCATCGGTCCCGTCCGCGCCGGTCGGGCGCGCGCCCTGTCCGGTGTGCCCTCGCAGCCTAGTGTGTTCTACGCCGGCTTCGACAACGGCGGCGTGTGGCTTAGTACCGACTACGGTTCGAACTGGGTGCCGTTGTTCGACGAGCAACCCACCGGCTCGATCGGCGCGATTGCGGTGGCGCCGTCGAATCCGAACATCATTTACGTGGGCAGTGGCGCTGGCATCATCCGCCCCGATCTCGCGGTCGGCGACGGCATGTACAAGTCGGTCGACAACGGCAAAACATGGGCGCATCTGGGGCTGCGCGAATCGCAGATGATCGCGATGGTCGATGTCGACCCGAAGAATCCCGACCGGTTGTTCGTGGCTGCGCTCGGGCATCCCTACGGCCCCAACACGGAGCGCGGCGTATTCCGCTCGCTCGACGGTGGCTCGTCGTTTCAGCGCGTGCTGTACAAGGACGAATACACGAGCGCGAACGATGTGCGCATCGATCCGCAGAACCCTGACATCGTGTACGCCACGCTCTGGCAGCAGCAGCAGAGTTTCATCGAAGGACAGGGCTTCGGCGGTGGCGGCAACGGCATCTTCAAGTCCACCGACGGCGGCACCACTTGGAAGCAGCTCACGGTGGGATTGCCGTCGATTCTGCAGGCGAACATCGCGTTTGCGCCCGGTAATCCGAGAGTGCTGTACGCGATGGTCGCTGCTGCACCACCCGCCGGCTCAGCGGCCGGCGCATCAGGCCCGATCGGCTTCTACAAGTCGACCGACGCCGGCGAGCATTGGTACCTCGCCGTCAATGGCCCCGGTTCGGCAGTTGGTGCCGCACCGCAGATCGTGGACAATCGCCCGCTGGCGCGCATTGGTGGTGGCGACCTCCCCACGATTACGGTCGACCCGAGCAATGAGAACGTGGTGTACAGCGCGTCGGTCGTGATGTGGCGTACCGAGGATGGCGGTCTCACCTGGTCGGCCGTGCGCGGCGCGCCGGGTGGTGATGATTACCAGAAGATCTGGGTGAATCCAAACAATCCCGATCTCATCTTCGCCGTGGCCGACCAAGGTGCGGTGGTGTCGGGCAATCGCGGCGCGTCGTGGAGCAATTGGTACACGCAGCCCACCGCTGCCATGTATCACGTGACCACCGACAACGCGTTTCCGTATCGCGTGTGCAGCGGACAGCAGGACTCCGGTTCGGCGTGCGTCAACAGCCGCTCTGACGACGGACGCATCACGTTCCACGATTGGCATCCGGTCAACATTCAGGAGTACGGTGTCGCCGCGCCGGATCCACGCGATCCCGATGTCGTGTTTGGCAGTCAGCGCACCAACGTATCGAAGTACGATCGTCGGACCGGACAGACGGTGTTGGTTGGCCCTGACCTCTCGGTGCGTGGACCCAACGGCGAGAATTTCGGCCGCAATGTGCGCACCATGCCATTGCACTTCTCGCCAGTGAACCCGGACGTGCTGTACTACGCGTCGAACGTGGTGTGGAAGACGCTCGATCGCGGCCAAAGCTGGACGCGCATCAGCCCGGACCTCGCGCGGCAGACGTGGGACGTTCCGGCTACGGCCGGCAAGTATACCAGCAGCGTCACGCCGGCACCGGCCGGCGCGATCACCGCGTTGTCACCGTCGCCGCGCAGCGCCAGCGTGCTCTGGGCCGGCACCGACGACGGACAGGTGCAGGTCACCACGAACGGCGGCACGTCGTGGAAGAACGTGACCCCGGGCGCGCTCAAAGCGTGGACCCGCATCTACAACATCGACGCCGGGCACTTCGACGCCGGCACGGCGTACATCGCGGCGAACACGTTCCGTCTTGATGACCTGCGTCCGCACTTCTATCGCACGCACGATGGTGGTGCGACGTGGACCGAGATCAGCAACGGACTGCCAGGCAATGCGCCCGCGAATTCGATCCGCGAAGATCCCAAAGTGAAGGGGCTGCTGTACGGCGCCACCGATACCCAGGTGTGGGTGTCGTTCGACGATGGGGATCACTGGGAGTCGCTGCGCATCGACATGCCGGCCATCGCGGTGCGCGATCTGCAGATCAAGGACGACAGCACATGCCTCTGCAGCGATCTGGTCGCCGGCACGCATGGTCGCGGCTTCTACATTCTCGACAACGTCACGCCGCTGCGTCAGATGGCGGCGGCGCGGGCAGCCGTCGCCGCGCGCAACGCCTATCTGTTCAAGCCGGCCACCGCGGTGCGTGTCCGCTTTGCCACCAATGATCCCACGCCGTGGCCGCCGGAGATGCCGTCGGGCGAAAGCGCGCCATCGGGCGTGTTCATCGATTACATGCTGGCGTCCAAGGCGTCGTCGCCGATTACGCTCGAGATTCTCGACGCCACAGGCAAGCTCGTGCGCTCGTACTCCAGTGCTCAGAAGGCGCTCGATCCGCATCCGTATCTCGATCGCGCCCGCTACAACGAGGTGTGCAAGAAAACCCCGACCGCGCCGTACTGCGGACTTCCGCTGTACTGGCCCGGCCCGCCGCAGGCGTTGAAGGACAACGCGGGACTGCATCGTTTCACGTGGGATCTGCACTTCGATCCAGTCACACCGGAAGACGCAATCCCGCAGGGTGACGACGATGCGACCGGCGCCGTACCGGGTCGCACGCTGCCGGTCGTGAACGCCCCGTGGGCCCCGCCCGGCCGTTACACCGTGCGCCTCACGGCCAACGGCACGACGTCCGAGCAGCCGCTCACGTTGCGGCTCGATCCGCGCGTAAAGACGCCGCCCGCCGCACTGGCCCGCCTGCACGCGCTGAGCACCGAGATGTACCGCGGCGCCGTGGACACGCACCGGGCGTTCGTGAGCGCACGGGCCGTGATCACGCAGTTGAACGGCATGAGCGGCGCTGAGGTCGACGCCCTCAAGGCGCAGCTCGAAGCCGTCGCGCCGTCGTCGGCCACCGCCCGCAATATCCGCGGCTTCCGTCGTCGCGGCGCCACCACCACCGCGGCCTCACTCGAAAGCGCCAGCACGGCGATGCTGGCCGCCGCCATGGCCATGCACAACGCCGACGTGGCCCCCACCGCCACGCAGGTGGCAGCCTGCGCTGCAGCGCGCGCCATGGGGGTCGACGTAATACCGAAGTGGAACGCACTGCGGACCACCGGCATCGCGGCGTTCAACGCCAAACGCAAGGCGGCCGGGCTCCCCACTCTCACGCTCCCCTGACCCATGTCTGCTCGCGTACGTCTCATTTCTCTGCTCGTCGCGTCCGTCACCCTGCTCGGCGCCTGCGCGTCGGTCAGCGGCGGCGCCGGCAGCACGCGTCCGCTCACGCCGGCGCAACTCGCCGCGCAGGACGGAGGGATTCCTCCGTACACGAAGGCTGATGTCACCTTCATGCAGGGCATGATCAGCCACCATGCGCAGGCCGTGACGATGTCGTCGTTCGCCGACGCGAACGGTGCGAGCTCCGAAGTGCGCGTGCTCGCCGGCCGGATCACCGTCGCGCAGACCGACGAAATCGCCTTCATGAAAACGTGGCTCGGCAAGCGCAAGCAAACCGTCCCGGCCGGTGACATGGAAGCGATGGCGCATGCCCATCACGCCGGCATGGACATGTCGAGCACCGCGGGAGGAAGCGCGGGCGGCATGATGCCCGGCATGCTCACAACCGCCCAGATGGACACGCTCAAGTCGGCCAAGGGCTCGGCCTTCGACTGGTACTTCCTGACCTTCATGATCCAGCACCATCGCGGCGCCATCAGCATGGTCGATGAACTCATGAGCGCCAAGGGCGCCGCCAACGATGACGACGTGTTCAAGTTCGTCTCCGACGTCGTGGCCGATCAAAGCACCGAGATCGACCGCATGGAGTTGATGCTCAAGACCCGCCCGCGCCCGTAGTCGCTGCCACTCGCCACGTTCACTCACTCCTACACACCCCGATGCCAACGCCACTTCGTTCTCTGCTCGGCGGCGCCTTGCTGATGGCCGGCACTGCGACAGCTGCCACCACGCTGCACGCGCAGCCCAAGCCCGACCCGCGCGTCGGCCTCAAAGCCGGGTGGTTCGACGCCGGTGAAGCCGCGTGGAACATCAAGCTCGTGTCCACCACGAAGCCCTCGGAATCCTTCCTCAACATGAGCACGCCCGGTGACGCGCGGCTCAAGAACTCCGATCTCGCCTTCAGCGGCAATCTGGTGTTCCAAGGCAACTACAGCGGCTGGCAGGTGTGGGACATCGGCAATCCGCGCAAGCCGAAACTGCGCACCGCCTTCGTGTGCCCTGGTTCGCAGAGCGACGTCACCGTGTACGGCAACCTGCTCTTCGTGTCGGCCGAAGCCGTGAGCGGGCGCGTCGACTGTGGCCTCGGTGGTGTCGAAGCCGAGGTCAGCAAAGACCGCGCACGCGGCATCCGGATCATCGACATCAGCGATGTCGAGCATCCGAAAACGGTGACCACGGTGCAGACGTGCCGCGGATCGCACACCAACACGCTCGTCACTGATCCGAAGGATCCGGACAATGTGTACGTGTACGTCTCCGGCTCGGCCGGCGTACGTTCGGCCGACGAACTGGCCGGCTGTTCGGCGCTCTCGCCGGACGTCGATCCGAACTCGGCGCTCTTCCGTATCGAAGTGATCAAGGTGCCCGTGAAGAATCCGGCGGCAGCCGCCATCGTGAGCTCACCGCGCATTTTCGAAGGACTCACCGAGGCCACACGTCACGGCGATGCGGCGGCCGACCGTCGTGAGCGTCCGGCCGGCGCACCAGCTCGTCCGTCGGTGGCGGGGCGTGGTCCCACGCAGTGTCATGACATCACGACCTATCCGGCGGTCGGACTCGCCGGCGGGGCCTGCAGCGGCTACGGCATTCTCCTCGACATCCGCGACATCAAGAATCCGAAGCGACTGTACGCCGCCGCCGACACCAACATGTCGGCCTGGCACTCGGCCACGTTCAGCAATGACGGCAGCAAGGTGCTCTTCTCCGACGAGTGGGGCGGCGGGTCGTCGCCACGCTGCCGCGCGACCGACAAGGTGGAGTGGGGCGCTGACGCGATATTCGTGCGCAACGGCGACAAGCTCGATTTCAAGAGCTACTTCAAGCTCCCCGCCGCGCAGACCAGCAATGAGAACTGTGTCGCGCACAACGGCTCGCTGATTCCGATTCCCGGCCGCGAAGTCATGGTGCAGTCGTGGTATCAGGGCGGCATCAATGTATTCGACTGGACCGATCCGAATCATGCGTTCGAGATCGGCTTCTTCGATCGCGGCCCGATGGATTCCACCGCGCTGGTCAGTGGCGGTCACTGGTCGGCGTACTGGTACAATGGCCTGATTTACGGGTCGGAGATCGCCCGCGGTCTCGATGTGTGGGAGCTCACGCCCAGTGAGTTCATCACGAAGAACGAACTCGATGCCGCCAAGCTCGTGAAGTACGCGTACTTCAACGCGCAGGAGCAGCCGCAAGCCGTGTGGCCCGCGGCGTTCGTCGTCGCACGCTCCTACACCGACCAGATGGCCCGCAACAGCGCGGTGCCGAAGGCGTGGCTCAATAGTGTGCTGGCACAGCTGGCGACGGCGGAAAAAGCAAACGGTGCCAAGCGTGCGGCGGCGTTGAATACGCTTGCCACCCAGCTCGACACCGATGCCGCCGCCAGCCCTGAGGCCAAACGCGTGACGGCTCTCAGCGCCGTCGTGAAGGCGCTCGCCAAGTAAGGCGAGCGCCCGCGTCCTCACGCCATCTTCGCCTGCAGTCGGCGATCGATGGCGTCGAGGAACGCCTCCGTGTGCAGATACGGCGTGTCCTTCGAAATGAGAATCGCGAGATCCTTCGTCATCTCGCCCGCTTCCACCGCTTCGATGCAGACCTGCTCGAGCGTATCAGCGAATGCCGTCACCGCCGGCGTGCCATCGAGCTTGCCGCGATGCGCCAGACCACGCGTCCACGCAAAGATCGACGCGATCGGATTCGTCGACGTCTTGTTGCCCTTCTGGTGCTCGCGGTAATGGCGCGTGACGGTGCCGTGGGCCGCTTCCGCTTCCATCGTCTTGCCATCGGGCGAGAGCAGCACGCTCGTCATGAGACCGAGTGAACCGAAGCCCTGCGCCACGATGTCCGACTGCACGTCGCCGTCGTAGTTCTTGCACGCCCACACATAGCCACCTTCCCACTTGAGCGCCGACGCGACCATGTCGTCGATCAGGCGGTGCTCGTACGTGAGACCCTTCGCGTCGAATGCGGCCTTGAACTCGGTGTTGAACACTTCTTCGAACAGATCCTTGAACTGACCGTCGTAGGCCTTGAGGATCGTGTTCTTGGTGCTCAGGTACACCGGGTAGTTCCGCTGCAGGCCGTAGGTGAGGCTGGAGCGGGCGAAGTCGCGGATGGAGTCGTTGAAGTTGTACATGCCCATCGCCACACCACCGTCGGCGCCGAACTTCACCACTTCGAACTCCATCGGCGCGCTCCCATCGGCCGGCGTGTAGGTCATGGTCACCGTGCCTGCACCCGGCGCCTTGAAGTCGGTGGCCTTGTACTGGTCACCATGCGCATGACGGCCCACCACGATCGGCTTAGTCCATCCCGGCACAAGGCGCGGGATGTTCGAGATGATGATCGGCTCGCGGAAGATCACGCCGCCCAGGATGTTGCGGATCGTGCCGTTGGGGCTCTTCCACATCTTCTTGAGCCCGAACTCCTTTACACGGGCTTCATCAGGCGTGATCGTCGCGCACTTCACCGCCACGCCGTGCTTCTTGGTGGCTTCGGCCGAGTCGATCGTGACCTGGTCGTTGGTCGCATCGCGGTGCTCGATCCCGAGGTCGTAGTACTCGAGTTCGACGTCGAGATACGGCAGGATGAGCTTGTCCTTGATGAACTGCCAGATGATGCGCGTCATCTCGTCGCCGTCCATCTCGACGACGGGGTTCACAACCTTGATCTTGGCCATGCCGGGGATACCGAAGAAGTTCACGGAGGGGAGCAGGAGCGAATCCTGAAGAATAGCCTCGACCGAGGGCGCTTGCTACGCCTCGCCCAGCGGCTCGAACACGCCGACGTCCCTGTTTTTTCGCACGTCATCCCAGCGGAAGCAGCGACCGTTCATGGCCACATACACGCCAGGCGCGAGTGCCTGCACGAAACTCAGTGCGCTACCGAGGTTGAACAGGCCGTCGGAGCTGCCGAAGGCATAGGGCACCATCGCGCCCGTAAGCACGACGGTCTTGGTGGTCACAGCGGCAGCGATCACGGCCGCCGTTTCCACCATCGTGTCGGTGCCATGCGTGATCACGATCTGCGTTTCGGTGCAGGCCACACAGGCATCCACGATTCGGTGCCGATGTGACTCCTTCATCTCGAGACTGTCGATCATCATCAGCACCTCGACGTTCACATCGAGCATGCACCGGCCGCGCCGCAGCATTTCTTCGACGTGCGTAGTCTCAAAGTGCAACGTGCCCGTGAGCTCGTCGTACTCCTTGTCGAAGGTGCCGCCGGTGACGAACACGCGCAGACTCATTCGGCCTCTCTCGCCGCGCGGGCGCGGGCGCGCTCCTTCGCCGCCTTCTCCTTCGCCTTCTTCAACGCCTTCGCCGCCTGCACACGCTCCACCGCCGCGATGGCCGCTTCGCGAGCAGCGATCATCTGCTCGCGCGCGGTCCACTCAGCGCGATCACGCGCCTCGGCCTCGCGCGTGCGCTGCAAGCTCTGGTCGTCGCGCCAGGCCGTCACCTTGGCGTGGTCACCGCCCACCAAGACGTCGGGCACGGTGAAGCCGCGATACTCCGCCGGACGCGTGTAGCTGGGCGCGCTGATGCCGCGATTGTAAAACGAATCGGTGCGCGCGCTTTCCAGATCGCTCATCGCGCCCGGCAGCAAGCGCACGGTGGCATCGATGATGGCCAACGCCGCCGGCTCGCCACCGCTCAATACGAAGTCGCCGAGCGAGAGCTCTTCGGTGGCCAAGTGCGTGGCGACACGTTCGTCTACGTCTTTGTAGTGACCGCAGAGCAGCGTAAGCTCGCTCCCGGCGGCAAAGCGCACCGCGTCGGCGTGCGAGAAGCGGCGACCGCGCGGCGAAAGCAGCACGATCGGCGCTGTGGCCTGCACCGACTCCACCGCTTCGAAGAACGGTCCTGGCTTCATCACCATGCCGGGCCCGCCGCCGAACGGATAGTCATCGACAGTGCGATGCCGATCGTACGTGAACGTGCGCAGGTCGATCAGGTTATACGACACACCACCGGTACCGGCCGCCTTCGCCGGTATGCTGATGGAGAGCGGCCCCGCGAAGAACTCGGGGAAGATCGTCACGACGTTGATGCGCAGCACGGCTGTGGTCTCGTAACCGCTCTAGTTGTCGAGCAAGCCTTCGAGCGGCTTGAGCACGATCGTATTGCGCTCTTCGTCCACGCGCTCGATGATCTCGGGACGCCACGGTACCAGCGGACGGCCAGTGGCGGTCTCGACTTCGAGAATCAGCCCCTGCGGCGCTTCGTATACGTCGCGCACTTCGCCCACGTGTCCCTGTCCGTCCACTTCTACCTGCATGCCGATGAGCGCAAAGATGTACATCTCATCGTCGTCTGGCTCGGGCATGTCGGCGGTATCCGCCAGCAAATAGCGGCCGCGCCACGTTTCGGCCACGTCTCGGTCGGTCACTTCCGTGACGCGCACGAGCCAGTCCTTGTTCATCGGACGGCCGTCTTCGATGTGCAGCATGGCCGCGGTGGCGTCGCCGCTGATTTCGCCCTTCCGGTCACCCGCATAAATGACAGCGCCGGACGTGAAAATCACGTCCGGCGCCGCAGATAGCGACTCGACGGCCCAGGCGCCGCGCACACCATGCGCGCGACGCACCTTGCCGACAATCACATAGTCCGCCAGATCACGCCTCGGGGAGGGCGACCGCGTTGGCCTGCAGCTTGGCCGCAAGGCGCGCTTCGTGACGCGACTTGAGGATACCGGCGCGGCGGAGCAGCGAGCGGACGGTGTCGGTCGGCAGGGCGCCGACGTTCATCCAATACTCGACGCGATCATGCTTGAGGTTGATCGCGTTCTCGCCGAGCTGCGGCTGGTACTGTCCGATGATCTCGATGAAACGGCCGTCGCGCGGCGCCTTCGAATCAGCAATGACGATGCGGTACATCGGGGTCTTCTTCCGGCCTTCGCGGCGGAGACGAATCTTGACGGCCATGTTCTGATCTCAGTTCAGACAGTTTGGACAGCTCGCCAGCGTGATGCCCGTTGCAGGGCCGCCGGCGTTTCGGGCTCGTCGCGAAGTCGGCGTTTCCGACCCGCACCCGAGTCCCCGTTTACGGGAAGCCTTGAAGCATAGTCAGGCTTGGGCGGAAAAGGTAGATTCGGCCTTCGCGTCCCGGACTCAGCCCATCTCTTCCTGCAGCGCCTCCAGCTCGGCGATGACCTCCAGGTCTTTCGGCCGGCCGGCGGCGCGCTTGACCCGAATCAGCCACGGCAGGTCGAGGAGCAGCAGCTCTCGTTCGAACGCCGTGACCGTGATGGCATGCGGCCGCAGCGCGTCATACGGCCCGCCACCGGTGATCTCACCGAGCAGGTCGATGGCGCCGGTCGTGGTGGTGAGGGTGAAATTGAGCCCGGCCCGTAGGGTCGCAACCGACCAGTCGAACGGCAGGCCGGGCGGCGCACCTCGCAGGTAAGGCGCGAACGGCGCCAGCGCCGTCACGATCCGCGCCAGGTTGGCCGGCGATCGCGCGTATGCGACGTCGAGATCGTCCGTAACGCGCGACGAGCCGTGCGCCCGTGCAGCCACGCCGCCGACAAGGATGAACTCCACCTCGGCATCGCACAGCGCCGTGAGCAATCGTTCGAGCTGCGTCATGGCGACGCGTGTGGATTGCTTTCGGCCACTTTCCGCGCGCGGGCGCCGGAGACCGCGTATCGCAGCGTGTGCAGGTCGGCCTGCCACTCGCCCAATGACTGCAGACGCTCATGCACGGACTTCCTGAGGTTGTCGCGGAGGAGCGTACGGTCGACGTCCCGCTTGTATCGCTCCACCACCGGGTCGGCGACCGGCAGCGGGACCAGCATGATTTTGACGGCGAACCCGGCCGCCTCGGCGCACCGCTCGATCGTGCCAATGGTCGGATTGGACTCGCCCTGCTCGAGCTTGGCGATGGCCGACTGCGACGTGCCGACGCGCTCCGCCAGTTCGCGCTGGGTAAGCTGCGCCTGCCGCCGCAGTTCTTGCACGAGCTCGCCGATACGCGCCATATCGTTCATGCGATGATTATAGCGTTTACGCTATATTTAGCCAAGTGGTAGGCGCTCCGTCGCCGCACGCGCACGGGTAACGTCGGGGGAATCCTGAGCGTATTCTGGAGCAGCAGTTCGAGGCATGCCGTTGTCGATCGACCGGCCTCCTCCCCTCCTTCCGCCGATCCATGGCTCTCTCTACCCTGCCCACTCGCGCCGCCGCCCGTTTCTGGCTAGCCGGCGCTGTCCTCCCCCTTGCCCTCGCCGCTCAGGAACCGGCCGCCGCCCGGGCCCCACGCGCCGCCGTCGACGCCCCCAAGGGCATGGTCGTGTCGGCCAGCGCGATTGCCAGCAAGGCCGGCCGCGACGTGCTGGCCAACGGCGGCAATGCCATCGACGCCGCCATCGCTACCGGCTTCGCGCTGGCGGTCATCTACCCCACCGCCGGCAACATCGGCGGCGGCGGGTTTATGGTGGTCCGCTTCCCCGACGGCAAGACGACCACCATCGATTTCCGCGAGAAGGCCCCGGCCCGCGCCACGCCGGAGATGTTCACCGACAGCAGCGGTGCATACTCGTCGCGCATTCATCACAACTCGCACAAGAGCGTAGGGGTGCCGGGCACGGTGGCGGGCTTTGCGCATGCGCACCAGAAGTACGGCAAGGTGTCATGGGCCAAGTTGGTCGACCCGGCCGTGAAGTTGGCAGGTGATGGATTCGCGGTGCCGAGCGGATTGGCGGCGTCTCTCAAGGGCGCGCAGACGCGGCTGTCGGCGTATCCCGCCACGATCGCCGCCTACTACAAGAGCGGCCAGCCGTACGCGGAAGGCGAGAAGCTCGTGCTGGGTGATCTCGCGAAGACTCTCACGCGCGTGCGCGATCAGGGGCGCGACGGATTCTACAAAGGCACCACGGCCAAGCTGATCGCCGAGGAGATGGCGTCGCACGGTGGTCTCATCAACGAAGCCGACCTGGCGGCGTATCAGCCGGCCGAACGCGCCGCGGTGAAGGGCACCTATCGCGGCTATGAAATCATCTCGATGCCGCCGCCGAGTTCCGGCGGTACGGCCATGATCGAAATGCTGAACATTCTCGAAGGCTACGACCTCAAGAGCCTCGGCCACAACTCGCCGCAATACGTGCATTATCTCGCGGAAAGCATGCGCCGCGCCTTCCGCGACCGTGCGCTGTTTCTAGGCGACCCCGATTTCACGAAGCCGCCGCTCGAGAAGTTGTTAGCCAAGGCGTACGCCACGGAACTGCGCAGCACGATCATGAAAGACAAAGCGTCGCCGTCGTCACCGGCCGATGTCGCGCAGGGCTACGAGAGCGACGAGACCACGCACTACTCGGTGGTCGACAAGGACGGCATGGCCGTCTCGGTCACGTACACGCTCGAAGCCGGCTACGGATTGGGTGCGGTGGTGAATGGCGCCGGATTTCTGCTCAACAACGAAATGGGCGATTTCAACGGCAAGCCCGGTCTCACCGACAGCACCGGACTGGTGGGCACCAAGCCGAACATCGCGCAGCCCGGCAAGCGCATGCTCTCCAGTATGACGCCGATGATCCTCGCCAAAGACGGCAAGCTGGTGGCGGTCGTCGGTAGTCCCGGCGGACGCACGATCATCAACACCGTCATGGAAGTGGTGCTCAATCTCATCGACTTCCAGATGCCCGTCCAGGACGCCGTGAACGCGCCGCGACTGCACCATCAGTGGCTGCCGAATGTGATCACGATGGAGCGCAACGGCACGCCGCCGGAAACGGTGAAAGCGCTGGAAGCGATGGGCCACACCGTGCGACTCGGCGGCAATCAGGGTACCGCGCATTCGATCTTCGTGAACGCCAAGGGCGTGCGCCAGGGCGCGGCGGACCCGCGCGATCGCGATGCGGGGGCGATTGGGCATTAACGGCGAAGTACGGAGTACGGGGTGAGGAGTATGGGGTAGAAATGAAAACGGGGTACGAAGCGCACTCGCTCCGTACCCCGTACTTCTTACTCCCTACCCCGTACTGCTTTCTACTTCACCAAAAACGCCGCCACGGCCTTGTAGTTGTCCCACGCCACAATGAGCTCGCCGCCCTTGCCCGCCGGCTTCACCATGATCTCCATCTTCTCGACCACGGCGTTGTTGCTCGTCACCGTCATCGGAATGCGCACGAGATCCTGCTTCGGGTCGTAGGCCGTGCCCCACTGCTTGGTCTGCTTGTTCACGACCAGTTCCCACTTGCCGTTCTCTTCGATCTTCGTGAACAGCGTGTACGTACCGGCCGGCACCGTGATCGCGCCGAAGGCCAACGGCTTGCTCGTGGTGAAGTGCGTGGCTTCGTTGGCACCCGTGCGCCACACCATGCCCCACTTCATGTCGCCGAGGCCGTTGAACAGCACGCGGCCACGCTTGGACGGGCGGCCGTAGTTCACGTTGATGTTCGCACCAGCAACCGTGGCGACCACGGAATCGCGCGGCGACGCGGGCGCCTTGGGGTCCATCTTCATGGCGCCCTGAGCCGAGGCAGACGCCGTGATCAGGGAAAGGGCAGCCACGGCGTATGCGCCGCGACGAAGCGTACGGGTAAGCGACATAGTGTTGAGAAGGGTTGGTATGGTCGGGAATGGATGAACGCGGAATGAACAGCTGGGGAATTTACCCAGTCGGCGCCGGAAGGGTTCCCAGCGCCGACGCTTCCCTCTACTCCGCCTTCTTCCGGGCCTGGGCTAGGAACGCCGGCTCCAGCTGCAGCAGGCTCGCCAACTTCCGCATGAGATACGACTCCTGGCTATCCAGCGAGCCATCCGCCAGTGCCACCTGCCACATCAATTCTGCCAGGACAATGCGCTGCGCGACGTCGTAGTCCTTCACCACCTGCCGCGTGAACACGAAGTGGTCCACCGCGTCATGGTTGGCCGCTGCCGCTTCGGCCAGCATCTGCTTCGCACCGGCGTCGTCCACGCCGAAGTGCCGCTGCAAAATGTCCATAATCCGCGCCTGCTCGGCCTCGCTGAACTCGCCGTCGGCGCAGGCCAGCTCCACCAACAAGGCGCACGCCGCCACGCGGACGTCGTGCGGATGCAGCCGGGAGTGCGTGCCGGGAGTTCCCGGCACGCTGTCTCCGATCAACTTGCGAATCGCATCAAGCATCGATCGCGATTACATGCGCGTGGCCGGCCCGATCGCGCGATCGAGCTTGGCCTTCGCCGCTTCGAGTTCCTTCCGCAGGAAGGTGTACCGCTCGAGCGCGTCCTGTCCGACCTTCTGGTCGGCGCGGGCGGTCATGCCCGCCAGATACGTGATGTGCGCCTGCAATCCCGGCTTGCCGTAGCGGATGGGCTGCGTGTTCACGATCTCGCTCACTTCCTTCACCTTCGTGGCCGTGTCGGCCGCGGCACCCGTGGCGCCCTTGTACTTCGCCTCGGCCGTGCGCACCCGTGCCAGCAGCGCGTTCACGTCGGCCACCATCTCGCGCATCTTCAGATTGTGCGCGTACTGCGCCTGCAAGTCCGCTTCCGTCGTGCCATCCGACGCCAGGCGCGGATCTATACGCACGCGCATCGGCGTCGACTTCGTGATGCCGCCCGCCGTCACCTTCACCGTGTACTGACCCGGCGGGGCGCCGAGCCCGTTGGCATACTGCGTGCCCCACACAAAGCGGTTCATACCGGCGTTCTTGGTCACCAGATTGATCGTCGGCGCGACCAACGTCGCACGTGCGCCGCGGCCCGCCATCATCGCTTCGTCGGGGTCATCGTCGCCACCAAAGCGGCGAGCCGGCGCCGCCTGCGGAATCACACCGCTCTTGTAGCTGTTCACCACCTTGCCCGCGGCATCGAGAATGTCGATGCGCACGGTGTCACCCGGCGCGTTCACCAGGAAGTAATCCACCGACGGTCCGAGCAAGGCCGGCGTGGTCGCCGTACGATAGCCGTCACGCGTCTTGAAGAGCGCGAACGACTCGCTCTGGGTGGTCGGACCGATCTGTTGCAGCGCCGAGATGTTGTCCATGATCCACGCCGCACGCCCCTGCGTAGCAATCACGAGATCGCCGCGGTGGACGCGAATGTCGTTGATCGGGATCTGCGGCATGTTCAGGTTGAACGGCTGCCAATGGCCGCCGTTATCGAACGAGATGTACAGACCGAACTCGGTGCCGGCATACAACAGTCCTTCACGCACGGGATCTTCGCGCACCACACGCGTCGGCGCATCGGCGGGAATTCCGTTCGTGCCGTCGGTGAGCAGCTTCCACGTGGCGCCGTAATCGTTCGTGAGATAGATGTACGGCTTGTAGTCGCCCAGCAGATAGCGATAGGTCGCGTAGTAGGCCGATCCCTTGCGATGCGGCGACGCTTCGACCCACGCCACACGGCCGCCGTCTTCGAGTCCCTTCGGCGTGACGCGCTTCCACGTCTTGCCATCGTCACGCGTGACCGAGAACGGACCGTCGTTCGAGCCGGTCCAGATCACGCCCTTCTCGAGAAACGACTCGGTGATCGCGTACAGCGTGCTGTAGAACTCTTCACCCGTCACGTCGCGCGTGATCGGCTCGCCGCTGCCGCCCTGACAGCACTTCGGGAACCACGTGAGATCGGGGGAGATCTTCTCCCACGTCGCACCGTTGTTGCGCGTGCGGTGCAGATACTGGGAGCCATAGTACAAGACCTTCGGATCGTGCGGCGACAGCGCCATCGGCGTCGTGCGCTGCATGCGATACATCAGATCGCCGCCGTCGTTGCCGTACAATGACTGCGCGCCGATCCAGTAGTTCTTCGTCACGCCGGCTTCCAGGTTCATCACCGCATACTGCCCCTTGCAGTTGCCATGCACGAGGTTCTTGTCGCCCGGATGCGGAATGATCGGGCCGGTTTCGCAGCCGGGGCCCGTGCGCACCGTGCCCATGTTGAACACGTCGTTGTTGCTCGGCACGATGTACGTGCTGTTGTCCTGCTGCGCCATGTACAGCTTGTACGGGAACGCGTTGTCCAGCCACACGCCGTAGAACTCGGCCGTGGGCTGATTGTCCTGCGTGCTCCACGTCTTGCCGCCGTCCGTCGACACGTTTGCGCCGCCGTCGTTCGACTGGATCATCGTGTTGCTATTCGCCGGGTTGATCCACATATCGTGGTTGTCCCCGTGCGGCGTGCGGAACGGCGTGACGGTCTTTCCGCCATCCGCGCTCTTGTACAGCGCCTCCGCACCGCCGTACACCACGTCGGCGTTGGACGGGTCCGCATTCAGCGTAGTGTAGTAGAACGGACGCGTGATCAGTCCCGGCGTGCTGTTCATGAGCGCCCAGCTCGCACCGGCATCATCGGAGCGATACAGACCGCCGCCCGGCATGGCCTCCACGAGCGCATAGATCCGCTTCGGATTGGCCGCCGTGACCGCCAGGTTGCCCTTGCCGGTGATCTGATTCGGCAGGCCGCCCACGATCTTGACGAAGGTATCGCCGCCGTCGACGCTCTTGTAAAAACCGCCTTCACGCGATCCGGAGATGATCGACCACGGCTTGCGCTCGATACGGTTCATCCACGCAAAGACAATATTCGGATCGCCGGGCTGCAGTTCGACATCCATCGCGCCCGTGCTGTCGCTCACGAACAGCGTCTTCTTCCACGACTTGCCGCCGTCGGTGGTCTTGAACACGCCACGCTCGTTGTTCGGCTTGAAGATGTCGCCGTAGGCCGCGACCCAGACGATGTCCGGGTTGGTCGGATGAATGCGCACCGCACCGATCTGTCCGGCGTTGTACAGGCCGGTAAACTGCCACGTCGCGCCGTTGTCGACGCTCTTGTACACGCCGCGGCCGGTGGAGACGTTGCTGCGCACGCCGTCCGAGCCGGTGCCGACGTAGATGATGTTCGGGTTCGATTCCGCCACCGCGATCGAACCGATCGATCCGAGTGGGATCTTGTTGTCGGTGATGAAATCCCACGACTCACCACCGTTCATGGTGCGCATCACGCCGCCACTGGCGATACCCGCGTAGAAGGTGCGCGGCTGCGACGGCACACCGGTCACCGACGTGACGCGACCACCGCGCGAATGACCCACGAGGCGGTAGCTGAGCCCCTTGAACAGCGCGGGGTCGGCGGCGGCCATCATCGGTGCCGAGGGCGCCTTGACAGCGGCGCGGGCCGGAGCGGCAGCCGGCTTGGCCTGAGCTCCAACCGAGAGCCCCAGCGGAAGCGTGGCGCAGGCGGCCGAAATCGAGAGGAAGAGTGTACGGCGAATCATCTCAGGAAGCTTGAGGAGGGGCGGGACGGAGGCCATCAGAAAAGCTACGCCCAGCGACGGCAGACGTTGAGGGGTGGAGCGGTTGATCACGCGGGACGAAGCATCTGTCCAGCGCCGGCCGACGGCCGTTTTCCGTCGCGGACCGAGATCACGCCGTTCACCACCACGGCGGCCACCCCCAGGGGATACTGGAAGGGGTTGGCGAACGTCGCGGTATCGGCCACGGCGGGAGCGTCGAACACCACCACGTCGCCCGCGAGTCCCGGCGACAGGCGACCCCGATCGTCCAGATGCACCCGGGCCGCGGGCACTGCCGTCATCTTGCGGATCGCGCTCGCCAGCGAGAGCGCCTTCCGCTCGCGCACGTAACGGTTGAGGACGCGGGGGAAGGTACCGGCGCCGCGCGGATGCGGGCTGCCGCGCCGGGTCGGCCCGTCGATCGCGAAGGCCCCACCGTCGGAGCAGACCATGCTGAACTCATGCGCCAGCAAGCGATCGATCGTGTCCTCGCTCATGGCGAAGCCGAGCATGCCCACGTCGGCGCGGTTGCGCTCGAGCAGCCCGACCGCGGCCGCGTACGGATCGAGCGATTTGGCTGCCGCGTACGCGCCCATGCGCTTGCCCTCCGCGTCGCGGTCCACCGCTTCGGCCACGCGGGAGATCTGCACGTTTTCCCAGCCGCCGATGAGCTCCACTTTGGCCAACGCTTCGGTGCGAATGCGCGGCGCAACCGTGTCGTCTTTCAGCCGCGCCAGAAAGGCGGTGGTCCCACCGTCGCGACTCCACACCGGGAACAGATTGGTGAGTCCCGTGGAATAGGCCTCGTACGGATACACGTCGAACTGCACATCGATACCAGCCGCGCGCGCCGTCGCGATGCGTGCCAACGCCATGTCCAGCTTCGGCCAGTTGCGCGTGCCCTGCATCTTCAAATGCGAGATCTGCAACGGGCACCCGGCCCCGCGCGCCACGGCAATCGACTCGTCGATCGAATCGAGTACGCGGTCATCTTCGTTGCGCATGTGCGTGGCGTACGGCAACCGCTTCGCCGCCAACGGGCGACAGAGCGCAATCAACTCCTCGGCACTCGCGAACGCACCCGGTGTGTACTCGAGGCCCGTCGAGGCGCCGCAGGCGCCAGCGGCAATGGCCTGCTCCACCATGCGCACCATCCGCTGCAACTCGTCGGCGGAGGCTTTGCGATCGTCGTCGCCTACCACGGCGCCGCGCACGCTGCCCAGACCGATCATGGCCGCCACGTTCACCGCCGGGCGCGCCGCTTCGAGCGCGGCCGCCCACGCCGCAAAGCTGCGCGCGCCATCACCCTGGAATCGCGAACTCCCATCGGCTCCGGCCACGATGGTCGTGATCCCCTGACGCACCACCGACTCGGCGCGCGGGTCTTCCAACAACGAGCCGTCGCCATGCGAGTGGATATCCACGAAGCCCGGCGCCACCGCGAGTCCGCGCGCGTCGATCTCTTCCTCGCCAGCGCCCACGATGCGTGGCGCGATCTCGACGATGCGCCCCGCACTGATCGCCAGATCGGCGATGCGCGGTTCACCACCACTGCCGTCGAAGATGGTGCCACCGCGAATCACCAGATCATGCGCCGGACGCCCCGGTCGCACGTTGATCCCGAAGCGACTGTTGCTCGTCGCTGCGGCCGCGACGAGTCCTACCGTCTGTAAGAACTCCCGACGGTCACTCATCGCTTGGCTCCCGCGCCGAGCACCACACGTCCCGGCTTCGCGCCGGTATGCTCTCCATCTTTCAGCACCTGCACGCCGTTCACGAACACGTGCCGCATGCCGCTCGCGTACTGATGCGGCTGTTCAAACGTCGCGTTGTCGCGAATGGTTGCAGGATCGAACAGCACCACGTCGGCGAAGTAGCCTGGCTTGAGCAGACCACGGCGGGCGAGCCGAAGATTGCCTGCGGGCAGCGCCGACATGCGTCGCACCGCCTCCTGCAGCGTGAGCACCTTTTCGTCCCGCGTGTACTTGCCCAGCACGCGGGCGAAGCTGCCGTACGCCCGCGGATGCGGACTGCTCTTCAGGAACTTGCCTTCCGACGCCAGTGACCCGGCATCGGAGCCAATGCTCACCCAGGGCTTCTTCAACTCTTTCACAATGTTGTCTTCGTCGATGATGAAGTAGATCGTGCCGACACGTGTGCCATCCTTCACCACCAAGTCCATCGCCGTCTCTTCCGGCGTGGCGTTCCGTAGCTTCGCGACGGCGGCGAGGGTCATGCCCGTGTACTGCTTGAGCGAGTCCGCTTTGAAGCCCGAAAGCACCACGCGCTCCGGCGAGCCCGCCGCCAGCAGCAGGCTCTCCCATTTGTCGGTCGGCGTGCGCATTTCCTGCGCGACTTTCTTGCGCGTGGCGGGGTCCTGCAAGCGTTTCGCCCACGCTGCATAGCCGCCCTCCTGCACCCATGGCGGCATTGCCGCGTCGAGTCCCGTCGCACCCGCCGTGTATGGATAAATGTCGGCCGTGATCTCGAGCCCTTCGGCACGAGCGGCTTCGATGCGCGCGAGCACCTTGTCCATCTTTGGCCAGCTGCTCTCACCCGCCGCCTTCAGGTGATAAATCTCCGCGCGCACACCGGCTTCGCGGGCGATGGTGATCAGCTCTTCGACCGCTTCTTCCAGACGCGCCCCCTCGCTGCGCATGTGCGAGATGTACATGCCGCCGAAGGGCGCGGCGGCCTTCATGAGCGCCACCAACTCCGGCGTCTTCGCATAGAACGCCGGTGCGTAGATCAAGCTTGATCCCACGCCCAGCGCTCCTTCTTCCATCGCCGTGCGCACCTCGGCCTGCATCGCCTCCAGCTCCGCGGCCGTCGGCGCGCGATCATCCCAGCCCACGTGATTGATTCGCACCGTCGTGGCACCGATGAATGACGCGATGTTCGTGCTGATCCCCTTCTTGACCAGCGAATCCTGATAGCCACGCAGCGTGCGCCAGGTGATTGGGAAGGTGATGTCCCCCTGCTGCGACAGCATGTCGGCGCGCAGCGTATCCGACAGCGGCCCCATCGAGTCGCCTTCACCCATCACCTCGAGCGTGACGCCCTGACGGATATCGCTCTGGCTCCGTCCGTCTTCGATGAGCGATTCGGTGGCCCAGCTCAGCATGTTGATGAAGCCGGGGGCGACCGCGAGTCCGTCGGCCTTTACCTCCAGCCGCCCGACCCCGCTCACCGTGCCCACGGCCACGATGGAATCGCCGCGAATGGCCACATCGCCTGTGATCGGCGCGCCGCCGGAACCGTCGTACACGGTCCCTCCGCGAATGACCACGTCATAATCCTTGGGCGCGGCGCAGGCGGCCATGGCCAGTAGCGCAGCCACGCGAAAGACGGAGTGGTAGCGGACGAAGCGATTCATACGGGGGCGAGTGGAATGTTGGCGGGACGGCACCGTTGAGCCGGGCCGCTCGACGAGGCCTTCACGAGGGAGGTTACGCGTTCCCGAGGGCTTCCGGAACTACCGACGCCATCGGGAGGCGTTCCCTCCAGGAACCCAACGGCGCAGGTTATGTATGTACACCGCCTCCACGTTGAGAATTTCTGCCAGACCCCCGCCCCTGAATCCTGACGCATGATGGGAACGCAAACGATCGCTCCACCCGGCGCCGCTCTTGATGTTCGCAGCGTCGCGCGAACGCGCCTGTTCGACACATGGCGAGATGACGTGCCCGCCGGCATCGTCGTATTCCTCGTCGCGCTGCCCCTCTGCCTCGGCATCGCCGTCGCGTCCGGCGCCCCACTCATCTCCGGCGTCGTCGCCGGTGTCGTGGGTGGCCTCGTCGTCGGTGCGCTCTCCGGGTCGTCGCTGATGGTGAGCGGCCCGGCCGCCGGTTTGACCCCCGTCGTGCTGCTGGGAATCCAGCAAGTCGGCGGCTTCGAACGCCTGCTCCCCGCCGTCATTCTCGCCGGCATTCTGCAGCTGCTGCTAAGCGGCCTGCGGGCCGGCGTCGTCGCGTACTACGTGCCGTCGTCCGTGATCAAGGGCATGCTGGCCGGCATCGGGCTCACGCTCATCCTCAAGCAGCTTCCACACGCGCTGGGATACGACGGTGACTACGAAGGCGACATGTCGTTCGTGGAATCCTCCGGCTCCACGACGATTGGATCTCTGGCCGAAGCCTTTCAGCAGATCCAACCGGGCGCCGTGATGGCTGCCCTGCTCGGCGTGGCCGTGATGTTTTGGTGGCCGCGCTCGCCGTTTGCCAAGATCAAACTGCTGCCGGCTCCCATGGTCGCGGTCGCCGTCGGCGTCGGGCTCAACGAACTATTGCGCGTCGTACTCCCCGACCTCGCCATTCGTGGTACCCATCTGGTGTCACTGCCGGCGATCAGTGACGGGAACCTCGCCAGCCAGTTCGCCTTCCCGGACTGGAGCGCATTCTCCAGCCCCAACGTGTGGCAGCTCGCGTTGATCATCGGGCTCGTGGCCAGCCTCGAATCACTGCTCAGCCTCGAGGCCACGAATAAGCTCGATCCGCTGCGTCGTGACGCGCCGGTGAATCGGGAGCTGTTTGCGCAGGGCATCGGCAACGTGGTCGCTGGGTTCCTCGGAGGTCTCCCGATCACCGGCGTCATGATCCGCAGCTCGGCCAACGTCGATGCCGGTGCACGTTCCCGTCTGTCCGTCATGGTGCACGCGGTACTCTTGCTGGCGGCGGTCCTCGCGCTTGGTTTCGTGTTGAATCGCACACCGTTGGCGGCGATTGCGTCGGTCCTCCTGGTCACGGGCTTCCGTCTCGCCGCGCCGGCGTTGTGGGGCACCGCCTGGCGGCTTGGCTACAGCCATTTCATCCCGTTCGCCGTCACGATCGCCGCCATTGTCTTCACCGATGTGCTGCGCGGCATCGGCGTCGGCCTCGTGGTTGGTATCGCGTTCATCATCATGGAGCACCTGCGCAGTCCCGTGCTGTCGCGGATCAGTCCGCCCGGCGCTGTGCTCACGCGCTACGCGCTCCCCGAGCAGGTGACGTTCCTCAGTAAGGCCAGCATCGCCCGCGCGTTGAATGCTACGGCGCCGGGCAGTCGTATCGAGATCGACGGTCGACGCACGACCCGCTTTGACTACGACGCCCTCGAAGTGCTCTTGCTGTTCCGCGAAACGGCGAAGGCGCGAGACATCGACTACCGCCTCGTCGGCATTCCTGAAGCTGAGCTGACCCCGGCGCATATGCGCATCATTTCCTGACGATCCCGAGAACACTTCATGGAAGAATTCCGCCGCATCATCGAAGGCAATCGTGTCTGGGCTGCCCGGGTCAAAGCCGAAAATCCTGACTTCTTCAGCGAAAGCGCACAGGGACAGCAGCCGTTGTTCCTGTACATCGGCTGCGCTGACAGTCGCGTGCCGGCCAACTCGATCACGGGGACCAAGCCCGGCGAACTGTTCGTCCATCGCAACATCGCGAATCTCGTGATGCCGAGCGACATCAACGCGATGAGCGTGCTGCAGTACGCCGTGGAAGTGCTCGATGTGAAGCACGTCATCGTGACGGGTCACTACGGATGCGGCGGCGTGAAGGCGGCGATGTCGGACCAGCAGCACGGATTAGTGGACCACTGGCTGGGCCCGATTCGCAACGTGCTGCGCTGGAACAAGGAGGAGCTCGATGCGATCGCCGATCCGCAGGCGCGCTTCGACCGCCTCGTCGAGCTCAACGTGCTCGAGCAGCTCTATCACTTGTCGGAAACGCCGATCATCCAGCAGGCGTGGGCGCGCGGAAGGCGACCGTTGTTGCACGGTCTCGTGTACAGCCTGAAGGACGGCATCCTGCACGAACTGGCGACCGGCATCGACTCGCAGGACGCGGCCGATCATCTGGCCGATCGACGGCTCTCGGGGGTGGCGGCAGGCCCGCCGCCGATTGGCCGTGTAGCCGCTCCGATCCTCGCCGGCGAATCGCTCGCCGACGAAATTGCGATGCGGGTGATTGCCCGGATGTCCGAGGCCTCGGAAAAGCGCCCCCAGTCCCGCTAGGTTGCGACCATGGCCAAGTCACCTACTCCCTATCGCGCACTGACGCCCGAGCGGCGCCTGTCGCTCGTCACGTCCGCCCTCGCCAAGCACAAGGGCGCGCGCACCCTGTACTCGCAGCGTCTCGCCGCCAAGGGCGGCGGGTTCCGCGCCGCCACGCTTGTGTCGTGGCCGGTCGACAAGCTCGCCCGCGAATTCGTGCGGCTCAACGCGCAGACACCGCAGGACGAGCTGGAACTGCTACAGCTGCTCTATGTCGATCTCGAGCCGCAGATCCAGATCACCTTCCTCGAGACCGCCGGCGTGAAGCACGACGCCGGCGTGATCCCGGAAGATCTCGAGCCGCCGTATGCCGACGCCGAGGCGGTCGCCCGCGGCGCCGCGGCCGTGCTCACGCAGCACGGAGACGAAGGACGGCACTACCTGCGCACCCTCGTGGTGTACAACCTGCCGTCTTGGCCGGGGCTCGATACCGAGCTCGAGAAAACAGAAACGGCGAGCTGACGCTCGCCGTTTCGTTCACCGCATTCCGCCGAACATTCCGCCACCGCCGCCGAATGGCATCCGGGGCATACCACCGCCCCCCTTGCCACCGGCGCCGCCCGGGCCGCCGCCCATCTTCTTCATCATCTTCTGCATTTCGCGGAACTGTTCGAGCAGCTTGTTCACCTCGCTCACCGGACGGCCGCAGCCCTTCGCGATGCGCGCGCGGCGTGAACCGTTCAGGATCTCCGGCTTCTTCCGCTCCTGCGGGGTCATGGACAACACGATGGCCTCGATGTGCTTCATGCGCTTGGGGTCCATCTTGACGTCCTTCAGCATCTTCGAGTTCACACCCGGCAGCAGCTTCAGCAGATTCTCGAGCGGTCCGAGCTTCTGCATCTGACGCATCGCCGTGAGGAAGTCCTCGAGGTCCATGCCTTCCTTGCGGACCTTCTTCTCGAGCTTCTTCGCTTCGGTGGCATCAAACGTTTCCTGCGCCTTTTCCACGAGCGACACGATGTCGCCCATCTGGAGAATGCGCCCCGCCATGCGCTCCGGATGGAACTCCTCGAGCGCGTCCGGCTTCTCACCGACACCGATGTACTTGATCGGCTTCTTGAGCACGCCGTAGATCGACAGCGCCGCACCACCGCGCGCATCGCCATCGAGCTTGGTCAGAATCACGCCGGTCACGTTTAGCGCTTCGTCAAAGCCCTGCGCGATCTTCACCGCTTCCTGACCCGTCATGCCGTCGGCCACGAACAGGATTTCGTCGGGCTTGATCGCGGCCTTGAGCTTCTTGAGCTCCTCCATCATGTCGGCATCGATCTGCAAACGACCGGCGGTGTCGATGATGACCACGCGGTCGCGCGCCCGCACACCCTGATCGATACCGGCCTTTGCGATCTTGACCACATCCTTCGTGTCGCGATCGGCGTACACCGGCACGTTCAGCGCACGGCCGAGTGTTTCGAGCTGATCGATGGCGGCCGGGCGATAGACGTCGGCCGCCACCAGACGCGTTGCCTTGTTCTCGAGCATCAGCTTGCGGGCGAGCTTGCCGGCGGTGGTCGTCTTACCCGACCCCTGCAAGCCGACCATCATGATGATCGTGGGCGGCACGGTGCTCATCTTGAGCCCCTCGCGCCGTTCGCCCAGCATCGCCGTGAGCTCGTCGTGCACGATCTTCACCAACTGCTGAGCTGGCTGAATCGTCTTGATCTGCAACACGCCGACAGCCTTCTGCTCCACCCGTTCGAGGAACTCACGGGTAAGCGAGAAGTTCACGTCGGCTTCCAGGAGGACGCGGCGAACCTCGCGCAGCCCTTCCTTGATGTCGGCATCGGTGAGAACGCCGCGTCCGCGAAGCTTCGCGAAGACGTTCCCGAGTTTGTCTGATAGCTCGTCAAACATAGACCTGAAAGGCTAACGGACCGGGTCGCGTCGAACAACTGTTTCCTGCCAGGGGGGTGACGGAACAGGCCACCCGTGACGCAACTTGCGTCGGAATCACGCGTTGTAGGCCTTTCGGCCCAGCCTAAATTGGGCAGATTCGGTTCACGCTGTCACTTTCTTCGTCCGTCACGTGTCACGATCGAATCCGCGGTTTCCCGGCATCCCGATGCCTCGCGGCCAGCGCAAGGAAGAAATTCTTCGCGCCGAGCTGCCCCCGACGCTGCCCTTGATGGCGCTGCGCTCTACGATCGTGTACCCGTTGGGGACGATCGCCGTACAGATGGGCGCCCCCGAGAATCTCGCGCTGCTCCGCGCGCACGAGGAATCCGGCTTGGTCGTGGCCTTGGTCGTCGCCTCTGGAGACGGGGACGACGCCATCGATCCGCACAACTTCATTGGACGCGTCGGTGTGGCCGCCCGCGTGCATGAGCGGATCAACCTGCCCGGCGACACTGTCCAGATCACCTTGCAGGGGCTTCGTCGCATCACGATCGACGCGATCGATCAGGTGAATCCGTTCGCCATCGCGCAGATCCAAGGGGCCAAGGAAACGCCGGCCGATGCGATGGAGCTCGACGAGTTGGTGGCACGTACCGTCTCCGCCGCGGAAACGCTGGCCGAGCTGGTGGATCGTATTCCGAACGAAGTGCCGCAGATTCTCAAGATGAACGTGTCCGATCCCGGACGGTTCGCCGATCTCGCCGCCACGAACATGAATTTGCGCATCTCCGATAAGGAGGAGGTGCTGCAGCGACTCGACATCGGTCATCGCATCCGGTTCATCCTTTCACGCCTCGAGCGCGAAGTCGCCCGCGCCCGCGTGATGGAAGACGTGAAGAAACAGACCGAAGTGAAGATCGAGCAGCACCAGCGCGAGTTCTATCTGCGTCAGCAGCTGCGCGCGATCCAGTCCGAGCTCGGCGAGGCCGATCCCAATGAAAAGGAATCGGTCGATCTCCTTCGCCGCATCGAAGAGGCGCACCTGCCCGAGAAGGTGGCCACCGAAGCGCGTCGCGAAACGGAACGACTGCGCATGCTCTCTCCGGCGTCCAGCGAGTATCAAGTGTTGCGCACGTACCTCGACTGGGTACTCGCCCTCCCGTGGCATAAGCGCAGCGCCGACGATCAGGAGATCGTGCTCGCCAAGGTCGAAGACGCGCTCGGCGATCGACACTATGGACTCGATGAAGCCAAAGAGCGCATCATCGAGTACCTCGCCGTGCGCAAACTGCGGGGCGGTGATCCGACCGGACCGATCCTCTGTTTCGTCGGACCGCCGGGTACGGGCAAGACCTCGCTCGGCGAGGCGATTGCCAACTCCATCGGCCGCGAGTTCTATCGCATCTCGGTGGGCGGCGTGCGCGACGAAGCCGAAATCCGTGGTCATCGTCGTACCTACGTGGGTGCGATGCCGGGCCTGCTCATTCAGGCGCTGCGTCGTGTGGAAGTGCGCGATCCCGTCATCATGATCGACGAGATCGACAAAATGAGCAACGGCGGCAACTCGGGCGATCCCACCGCCGCCATGCTCGAAGTGCTCGACCCGTCGCAGAACACCACCTTCGTGGACCACTATCTGAACCTGCCGTTCGACCTGTCGGGCGTGCTGTTCATCTGCACCGCGAACAATTTGTACGACATTCCCGGCCCGTTGCGCGATCGTATGGAAGTGATCCGCATTGCCGGTTACACGATTGAAGAAAAGGTCGAGATCGCGCAGCGCTATCTCATGCCGCGCCTGCTCGAGGATCACGGCCTCACCACCGACGATATTCACGTACCCGAGGCCACGCTGGGGTTCATCACCAGCCGCTACTCGCGTGAAGCTGGACTACGCACCTTCGAGCGTTCGCTGGCGTCGTTGCTGCGCAAGCGCGCCCGCGCGAAGGCCGATGGCGACATGAGTGCGTGGGAGATCGGTATCGAGCGCGCCGAAGAGATCCTGGGCACGCCGCGCTTCTCCATGGAAGAGGCCGAGATGGAGCCGGAAATCGGCGCCGTGACCGGCCTCGCCTGGACCAGCACCGGCGGCGACATCATGACGATCGAAGCGTTGCGCATGCCCGGCAACGGCAAGCTGACGGTGACCGGGCAGCTCGGCGACGTGATGCGCGAGTCGGTGGACGCCGCCTATTCGTTCGTGCGTTCGCGCGCCACCACGCTGGGCATCGAGGACAGCGAGTTCCGCGAGTCCGACATGCACCTGCACTTCCCCGCCGGCTCGATTCCGAAAGACGGTCCATCGGCCGGCATCGCCGTCACGCTCGCGCTGGCCAGCGCGCTCTCACGTCGACCCGTGCGTCGCGATCTCGCGCTTACCGGCGAAGTCACGCTACGTGGTCGCGTGCTCGAAATCGGTGGCGTGAAGGAGAAGGTCCTGGCGGCGTATCGCGCGGGGCTGCGCGAAGTCATCATGCCGAAGGGCAACGAAAAGGACGTGCGCGACGTGCCGCAGGAAGTGCGCGACAAGATGGCCTTCACCTTCGCGGCGACGATGGACGAAGTGCTGCACCTTGCGCTGTTGCCACATGCCGATACGCATCCGGCCGATGCGATGCCGCTCAACGCCAGCAGTACGGTGGTGGCGAGCGACGGCCCGGCGGCGACGGCGGCCGACACCTGGTAAGGCACCGGCCTAACGGTTCAGCAACAGCCCGACCGAGTACAAAATCAGGCCCACCAGTCCACCCACAATCGTTCCGTTGATGCGAATGAACTGCAGGTCGCGCCCGATCTGCAGTTCGATTTTGCGGGACGTCGCGTCGGCGTCCCACGCCGCCACGGTCGCCGAGATCAGCTTCGCCACTTCCTCGCGCGCCTGCTCTACCGAGTACGACACGATCTCCACGATCCAGCTGTTCACCTTGGCCGACAACACGGGATCCTCGAGCACTTTCTGGCCCAGTCCGGCCAGCCACTGCTCGAGCTGATCCGGCTCTTTCTCCGCGTCGTCGGCCAGTCGCTCGGCGTAGGAGGCGAGCTTCTCTTTTACATCGCCCCACACTTCGCGTGAGAAGTCCGCGACACCCGGGTGCGCCAGCACATCGAGCTTGATCTGCTCGAAGCGCGCAATCGTTTCGGGGTTCTCGCGCAGCGACACCACGAAGCGTTCCACGGCCTCGTCATAACGTTGACGCAGTGGATGATCGGGGTCGGCCGCCACGGCCACGAGCGTTTTCTCCACCCCGCTCACGATCTTGTCACCCACGCGACTGTCCACCGCGCCGGGCACCCACCACGGGCTCTCCGCCTTCACCTTCTCGCGGATCATCGCCTCGTTCTCAAACAGGAACTTGGCGGCCAGGCGCAGGGCGTCGTCCAGCAACGCTTGGTGGCGTCCGCCGGTGGTCATCAGCTCGAACAACCGTGCCATGAGCGGGGCCGCCTGCATGCGTCGCAAGCGCGACACGATGCCACGATCAACCATCTCGTGCACGTCTTCGTCGCGCATCACGCCAACCGCGCCGGACAGGCCGTGCGCCGCGTGCCGCGCCAGCCGGCGACTGTTTTCCGGCTGCGCCAACCACTGCGCGGCACGGTCACCCAGCTTCATCGCCGTGATCTTGCCAGCGACCACGTCGCGCGTGAGGAAGTTGCGCTGCACAAAGTTGCCGAGCGCGGTGCCGATGCGGTCTTTCCGCGACGCTACGATCGCCGTGTGCGGAATCGGAATGCCGAGCGGATGCCGGAACAGTGCGGTCACGGCGAACCAGTCGGCGATGCCACCCACCATGGCCGCCTCGGCGAATGCGCGCACGAAGCCCAGCCACGGATACTGCGACTCGAGCCAACGGGTGACCATGAACACGAGCGCGACGCCCACCAGCATGAGCGTGGCCACACGCTTCATTTTGACCAGCCGGACGCGTTTGAGTTCGTCGTCGGGCGTGATCTGCAGCGCCGCTGGTACTGGTCCCGACAGCGCATCGGGCAGCACGGCCGCTTCCCGAACCGGCTCGATCGCCATGCGGTTAGCGGGCGACGGTGATGCCGGCCAGGTCGATCAGCGCGGCGCCGATCTTTGCGGGAGTGTCCATGTAGATCACTACGGGCTGGCCGTTCACCTGTTCCAACCTGAGCGTGACCGTGCGCGCCGGGCGCGGGCCCTTGGCCGGCACATCATACTGCCGCGTCGTCGCGCCGCCGGGGAACGCAATGCGGGCCAGCTCGTAGCGCCGTCGTGCGGCATCACCCATGAGGTCGAGAAAGTCGGCGGCATCCACCGCCGAGTCCCATGCGGTCGCCCAAATCAGCGCATCGCCATCGGCCGTGCGAACCACCGCGAACTTGTCACCATCGCCGCCCCCGGCACCACGACGGGCCAGCGCTTCGTCCTTGAGATGCTGCACCAGCATGAGCCGCGTCTCGAACTCACCGAAGCTGTTGCTGTACAGCACGGTCCCGGTGCGCGGCGCCGGTAGCGTGACCGCGACCGGCAGATCACGCGTAGCTTTGGAGTCGGTAAAATAGGCGGCGTCGTTCAGGATCTGCTTGGTGGAGATCGGCAGGTCGAGCAGGAGCTCTTTCTCGGGACGCTTCTCGATGAACCGCCGCACGAAATCCGCGCCGCCGATATACGGGAAGAGCAACCCTTCGCGCACCGCGCGCGGAGCGGCGGAGAACACCGGCATCCCTGTTTGCGCGTCTTTCATCGCATCGCGGATGCGATCCCAGCCGCCGGGCATTTTCAGCATCGGCCCGGCATTCGGATCCATGCGCAACTGCAGAAACACCGCCTCGCCTTCCAGCACGGCCTGCGCGGCTGCCTGCCGATCGGCATTGTCCACCTGCGCCTGCACGGAGTCGATCTTCACGTACTGGTCCTGCAGCGCGTGCACCAGCTCGTGTGACACGGTCTGTCGCAGCAGCGCCGGCGCGGCGCCGTCGACGACATACAGCACCTTCGTGGCCGGATCGTAGTAGCCCACGATCTGCTCTTCGAGCAGCTTCTGCAGCAGCCCAAGCAGGTTCATCGTGTCCGGCAACATGCCCAGCAGCTTGTACGCCGACTCCTGGCCGGCCAGCTGCTTGCGCGCGCGCTCACTCTCGAGCTGTTGCCGCACGAACTTGCCGACTTCGTCGCGCGTGCGCGATTCGATCTTCGGCGGCGTCTTGAAGGGCAGGCCTGTTTCCTTCTCGATCTTCGGCACGAACTCGGCAACGAGTTCCGCGTACGGCCCTTCCCCCTTCGCCGGCTTCTCACCGCACGCGGCGAGCGAGACACAGGCGCCCAGCAGGCACGCAACACGAACATTGCGGCGACGAGTCGAAGCGGGAAAAGTGGCTCGCATCAGATTCGATATCAGGTCGGAAACGCGCGCTGTACATACCACGCGATAAGAGGCTCTCCCCAAAGCAAGACCAGCATCGCGGCAGGCGCAAGGAAGACCCCGAACGGCACATCCGGGAACTCGAACTCCGCGTCGGTGCCGCGCGTGCGCCACTTCACGATCGGCCCCACGACGAGCAGAAACACCACCGCGCCCACGAATGCGCCCACGATAATCGTGAGCAGCGAACGCTCGGCCCCAAGCGCCGCACCGACCACGGCCATGAGCGTCGTGTCACCAAACCCCATCGCTTCGCGCTTCATGATCACTTCGGCCAGCCAGCCGATGATCGTGATCGCACCAGCTCCTGCGCAGGCGCCGATGAACGCCGCCCACGGCGACGCGAAGTGTGAGGTCTCACCGATGAAGAAGTTCGCAATCGCCGCCGCGAAGACCATCACCAGCCCGCTGATGGTGAAGCCGTCGGGAATCAGATACGTCATGGCGTCGGTCACGGCGATGCCGAACAGGACCGTGCCGAACACCGCCACCCGCAGCGCTTCGAAGGTCAACCCGAAGACCACGAAACTGGCCACCCACCCCAGGGCGACAATCAGTTCGACGGCCGGATACTGAATCGAGATCGGCAGACTGCAGCCGCGGCACTTCCCGCGCAGCAGCACCCAGCTGAGCAGCGGAATGTTCTCGTGCCAGGCGATGGCGCGCTCGCACTTGGGGCATCGCGAGCGGGGGCGCACGACACTGAGCTCGGCCGGCCAGCGGGAGATGCAGACGTTCAGAAACGACCCGATCGACGCGCCGAGCACGAACACCGGCAGCAGAACGAGCGTGACGAAATCAGCAGTGATTGGCAGCACGGAGTTGGGCGAAGGCGAAACGGCGACCAGCGAAACGGCGACGAGAGAGCGGTTATCCGGCGCGCAGCGCGTGCAACAGAATGCCCGTTGCCACCGCCACGTTCAGCGACTCGATACCGGGCGCCATTCGGATCGCCACCCGCGACGTAACCGCCGCCGAGAGCTGTGCCGACAATCCGGCCCCTTCGTTGCTGACCACCAGCGCCAGATGCGCCGGCAGCGAGCCCGTCGTGACCTGATCGAGAGGAACACCGTCGGTGTCCGCCGCCCACACGGGCACGGCGTGTGTCGCGGCAAAGTCCGCGAACGCCTCCCACGACATCGGTAACGCCGGGTGCACGAAGAGTGCGCCCATCGTGCTACGGACGACTTTAGCGTTCCAGAGGTCAACGGTTCCCGGCAAAGCCACCGTCGCGGTAACGCCCAGCGCCGCGGCGGTCCTGATGACCGTGCCCACGTTGCCAGGGTCCTGAAGGGCGTCCAGTACCAGGAATCGACTGGAAGGGCCTTCGGGAGCCCGCAATGCCCGCTCCGGGATCGGCGCCACCGCCAGCACACCTTGCGGGGAGTCGGTATCGGCCGCGCTCTCCAGCTCCCTGTCGCTTACGACCGCCACGGCGATCCCGCGCCCTTCGGCGGCCGCCACCAGCGCCCGCCCGCGCTCCTGCTCGCGGAGGGCGGCCGTGACCAGCATCCCCTCCACCGACCACCCCGACGCCAGCAGCGCCTCGACCGTACGCACGCCTTCAGCGACAAATCGGTGCTGCCGCTCACGAGCTTTCCGGCGCTGCAGGTCACGAGCCAGAGTCAGTAGCTTCACGGGTGCAAACGGGTGCGAGTGGGGTATGTATCGGGGGCTGGCACGGGCTGTGCCATCCATGAGACGGGAAGCACCTTCAGAACAGACCAGCATTTCGGACAGGCGACAGCCATGCGTGAGAATACACGACGGAACCGCAAGATGGCGATCATCGGCCTCGCGGCTGCTTTCGGTGTGACGGCCTGTGTGCCGGCCACTCAGGAAGAGGTGGCCATGGGCAATGACTACGCGCAGCAGGTCGAGCGCGAGCTGCCTATGATCCGCGACCCGGACATCGTGCGGTACATCAACGTGCTGGGCGACTCCATTGCGCGGGTCTCCGACGATCGGAGCCTGACCTGGCGCTTCAACGTGGTTGACCAGCCGGAGATCAACGCGTTCGCCGTGCCCGGCGGCCATATCTACGTGTACCGTGGCCTCATCGAGAAGACCACGAACATGTCCGAGCTGGCCGGCGTGCTGGGGCACGAGATCGCGCACGTGACGCAGCGCCACAGCATGCAGCAGATGGCCAAAGCGCAGCGGGCCAATATCGGCCTGACCGGCTTGTGTCTGTTTGTGCCCTCGGCCTGCCAAGGCGTGGCGGGAGCCGCCGTACAGGTCGGCGCACAGGCCGGCTTCGCCAAATTCAGTCGCAACGACGAAGCCTCGGCCGATAGGTACGGCGTGACCTACGTAACGCGAGCCGGCATCGACCCGCGCGGCATGCCGAGCATGTTCCGCATTCTCATCGCCGAGCGTCAGCGCAATCCGAGTGGCGTCGATGCCTTCTTCGCCTCACACCCGATCGAAGAAAGCCGCGTGGCCAACACCGAGTCCGAGATCCAAAAGATCAATGCGGTGGTGCTCAGGTCGCTCACCCGCGATACCCGCGCCTTCCAGACCTTCAAGTCACGCCTCGCGGGATTGCCGCGAACCCCTGCCAAACGGTAACTGGCAATAGTCGCGTTGGCGCCTGCTACGGCAGGCGCCCCACGAACTCGGTGATGAGCGCTTCAAAGCGTCCGGCGACCGCGCGACCAGCCTCCATCACCTCCGCGTGATTGAGCTTGTCGAGCGAAAGTCCGGCCGCTTTGTTGGTAATGCACGACACGGCCGCCACACGCATGCCGAGCGCGCGCGCCACAATCACTTCGGGCACCGTCGACATCCCCACGGCATCGACGCCGAGGCGCTCCAACATCCGCACTTCCGCCGGGGTCTCGTACGTGGGGCCCAGCAGCCCGCAATACACGCCGTCCTGCAGCGGCACTCCCGTGGTCCGTGCCGACTCGTGCAGCAGCCCTCGTAACTCGGCGTCGTACGGGTCGGACATGTCGGGGAAGCGTTCGTCGCCCGGTTCGACGGCGCCGAACAGCGGATTGCGGAACATCAGATTCATGTGATCGGAGATCACCATGAGATCACCCGGATTGAACGTGCGCCGTACGCCGCCGGCCGCGTTCGACGCCAGATAGACCCGAGCGCCAAGCGCGTGCATCACCCGCACCGGGAACGCGGCCAGCGCCGCCTCATGCCCCTCGTACATGTGAAAGCGACCGGCCATCGCGATCACCTGACGGCCCCCCAGCATGCCGACCAACAGCTGGCCGGCGTGGCCGGCCACGGTGGCCGTGGGAAAGCCCGGCACATGCGAAAACGGAATGCGAACCGCGCGCTCGATGCGATCGGCCAGCCCGCCCAGCCCCGACCCGAGCACAATGCCGCACACCGGCACCGGCGCGTCAGGACCGAGTCGCTTCCGGATATACTCGGCGGCGACGTTCGCTGCCACCGCGCCCGGCGCCCTCTGCTGCGATGCGAACGACTGGGTCTCGAACGCGCGCTCGCTCATACCATCACCGTCACGTCTTCGGCGTCGGCGAGGATGTTGCCGACCTCGATCGCGATCGACTCGCGGAGCGCTTCCCGCTCCATATGCGGCAGGAACGACGAGTCGAACGACGTGATGGCCAGCATCGCCAAGGTATCGATGTCGAAGTTGAGGTGCTGCGCACAGCGCACATACTCATCGGTGAGCGAGACGCCGCTCATGAGGCGATTGTCGGTATTGATCGTGACCACCGCGCCCATCACCACATACCGCGCCAACGGATGCTCGCCAAACGTGGGTACGACGCGCGTCTGCACATTGCTGGTGGGGCACACCTCGAGCGTGATGCGATGGTCGATCACGTACGCTTCCAGACTCGGATCTTCGCGCAACCGCGTGCCGTGACCGATCCGGTCGGCCGCACAGCGATGCAGCGCGTCACGGATGCTGCTGGGTCCGTCGCCTTCGCCTGCGTGCACGGTGACCGCAAGATCGTGCGCGCGGGCATAGTCGAACGCCAACGCATGCGCTGAGGCCGGGTTTCCCAGCTCGCCGCCGGCGAGATCGAAGGCCACCACACCCTTCCCCTTGTACGCCACGGCCAGTTCGGCCATCTCCAGCGCGTGCGGCCACGGGACGCTGCGCAGCGCACAGACGATCACGCGGGCCAGCGTGCCGCTTTCCTTCTCGCCACGCGCCAGACCGCGCAGCACGGCGTGCATCACATCGTCCAGCGACAGTCCACCGCGCACACTCAGCGCGGGGCAGAATCGCGCTTCGATATAGCGCACGCCGTCGAGTGCCGCGTCGAGCACGAACTCATGCGCGATGCGCTCGAGGGCGACGGCATCCTGCATCGTAGCGAGCGTCACCTCGAAGCGCGCCAGGTAGTCCTCGAGATTCCGTGCGTCATCCACGCGCATCCAGGCGCCAAGCGCCGACGCCGTTGCGACGGGCAGCGCGAGCCCACGCTCCGTGGACAATTCCAGCAGCGTAGACGGACGCAACGACCCGTCGAGGTGACAGTGCAGGTCTGCTTTCGGCATACGCTGCACGATCTCGACAAACGCCGGATTCACCGTGCTCACGTCGTGGCCTCGGCGTCGATACGGTCGCGCACGGGCACGACGCGATAGATCGAACCACCCACCAGCGCCTGCGTGGCCTCCACCGGCAACCCGCGGCTGTCGGTGAGACGCTGGCGGCCGGCATCGACGTCGGCTGCGAGGTCAGGAAACAGCGCACGGACGGCATCGACGGCGACCGAACCATGCGGCACCGATACGCCGCGTTCGTTCACGTACACCCGCAGCGATTCGGGGCCGGACACCGGAGAAACGACATCACTCATTTTGCTGCTCCCGCGCCAACGGCGCGAATACGTTCGGTCGTGTCGCCGCGTACCGGCTGCGGCAGTCCCTGCAGATAGCTGGCGAGCATGTCGATGTCTCGCGTCGTCAGCATTTCAACGGAAATCGTGCGCGCCAGTGAAGCCCCTTCAGGATCGTCGATCATGAAATCGTTGATGGCAATCGAGTAAATTCGTTCGGGGTCGAGCGGCGCGCCGTTGTCCGCGAGCACACGCACCACGCGCTTGCCTTGTGGCTTGGCAGGGTCGAATTCGATCGTCATCCCACTCACATGCGAATTCGCGCGGCCATTCCACACCCAGCGTTCCGCCGCGAGGGGCACGTCCCGCCCACGCAGCCGGATGCGCACCAGCACGTTCCCGAAGGGCGAGATACCGTGCACACCGCCAAAGTTGATGGGTCCGGCGGGGAGATCGGTGCGAATGCCGCCACTGTTCCACGCGCCGAAGTCGGCATTACCCTTCACCCGCGCGGCGTCGGCCACCAAGTTCCCCAACGCGTGCTGATTGCCGCGGCGGAGGAAGGCCACGGCCAGGGTGGCGACCGGTCGCTCCATGCGGACCTGCACCTTGCGCGTGGCCGCCGTGACAATGGAATCGACGACCGGATCGGCGCCGGCGCGATCCTCTCCGTACACGTTGCGGATCTCGGCGCGTGCGACTTCGCCGTCCAGCGGAACGTCGACCACCGCGATGGCGCGGCCGTTCGATGACGTCTGCACCACCGGCATGTCACGACGCCGTAGCACGATATTCGTGTGCGAGTGCCCCATGACGAATACGTCGGGCATGTCGGTCAATTTGTCGACGATGTCGAGACCGCCGCCCGAGCAGACCTCGGGCTTGTCTCGGTCACAGCGGGCACCGTCGTGCGCCATCGCGACCACGATCTGCGCGCCGCCGGCGCGCAGCGCGCGCACCCGCTCGCTGATGATTGGGGCGGCGTCGAGAAATTTGAGCTGGCGCACGTTTCGCACTTTGGTGGACGTGGCCGTATGCTCGCCGGCCGTGCCGATGAGACCGATCCGCACGCCGCCACGCACTACGACGGTATCGGCCCGCATCCATGGGAGCAGGCGGCCATCGGCGCCGCGCACGTTCGCGCCCAGGACCGCGTACTTGAGCTCCTTCAAGCGCATGCGGAGCGTGTCCTGTCCGAAATCGAACTCGTGATTGCCGATCGCACCGGCAGCCACGTGGAGACGATTGAACACCGCCACCGTGGGCTTGCCCGCATCCCAGTCCGAGGCCGGAGCGCCGGAGAACAGGTCGCCGGCATCGACCACCACGCTTTGGCACTGACCGGTGCATTCGCGCTGTGCCTTCTCGATGGCCGCCGAAAGCGCCACCGCGCCGCCCTGTGAACGCCCACGATCATCCGGGCGGTTCGACAGCGCGCCGTGGAAATCACTCATGCTGATCACGCGCAGCGTGCGTCCCTGCGGCGTGGCCGCAGCGGTCGATGGCGGAACGGCCGATGACGGAACGGCCGTTGGCGCGCCGCCGGCGGCTTCAGCGGCCCGGCCGCGATTCTGCTCGCGATACGCCAACGCCCGCGCGGCGGCCGGCTCGAGGCGCCAGTTCGTGGTCGCGTACTTGGCCGGATCGAGCGTGCCCGCCTTCGTCACGTCGTCGATGATCAGTGAGCGGATGTCGATGTCCTTCTGAAACACCACCGGCGCAGTGGCCAGCATGGCGTAGCCGCCGCCACCGCTCTGCCGGTAATTGTTGAGCGCCATCGTGAACGAGTCCGTGGGCTGCACGGCGCGCCCGTTCCGCGTGAGCGACGTGATGCGGGCGCCAGCAGGCTTCGACACATCGATGACGTAGTCGACCCCGCTCACCACGTCGAAGTTGAAGCCGGGGATCTTGGGGTCGACCAGACCTCCGGCCGGGGCCGAACCATCGGGCGCCAGCGTGCGGTAGTACAAAGCCGACTGTTCGAGAAACGCGCGCAGTTGGGCGCCCGTAATGCGCACCGCGCGCAGCGTGTTCTCGTACGGATACAGTCGCGACAAGGCCGCCTGCGTGACCGCGCCCGTATCCAGCGACGCGTCAAGCGAGAACGCCGCGGTGGCCGACAGGTCGGCGCCCGACTCGCGGCGCATCACTTCGTTGATCAGATCGGTGATCGGGGCATCCACCACGCGCGCGCTGTCGGCCCGCCACCGGACCGCCGTACGGCCGACCGGTGTGGAAACCCACGTGACCGTGGCCTTGTGCGTGACCGCCGACGCCGCCAGCACAGCCGGCGACTCGGCATGGCCCGCCACCTTCACGGACTGGCCGCGGTGCTTCACGACGCCCCACTTCCCCTTCGACTTCTCGAGCGTCAGCGTGGCCAGCGCCACCGAGGCGGCCCAGTTGCGCGGCTGCACCAACAGCGCACCGTTGATCGTGGAGTCCACCAGCTCGGCATGCGAATGGCCGTACACGACCAGATTGATCCCGTCGATCTCGCGGGGCACCCGCGCCGCCACGTTTTCTGAGGCGAGACCCGTCGCGACCGTGTCGTACGACGCGGCGCCGTCCAGTCCCGAGTGCAGCAGCACGACGACCACGTCCGCTTTGCGCTTTCGCACCTCAGCAACCGCCGCGCGCACCGAGGTCACGATGTCGGTCACCGTGAGGCCGGCCTCGCGCAGATGGTCGCGATCCCAGAGCATCGATCCCGGCGTGGTCCCGCCGATGATCGCGATGTTTACCCCGCGCCGGTCGATCAGCGTGTATGGGGCAACGAACGGGCGCCCCTGCCCGTCGCGCACATTGGCCGCCACAAAGGGGAAGGCCGCCTTGGCGATGGCCGCCCGCAGGGCCGGCACGCCGTAGTTGAATTCGTGATTCCCGATCACGGCCGCGTCGTAGCGCATCACGTTCATCGCGGCGATGACCGGATGGACCGGCGGCGGCGCGACCTTGGCCGCGACATACAGCAGCGGATTTCCCGAGAGAATATCGCCGCCCTCGACCAGCAGAACGCGGCCGGGGTTGGCGGCGCGGACCGAGTCCACGATCGTCGCCGCTCCGGCCAAGCTACGCGCCGGGTCGGCCGCGTTGGCGTAATAATCCCAGCCCCGCAAACGTCCGTGTACGTCGGTGGTCGCGGCAATGACCAGATCAAACCGTCCCGACTGCGCTGGCAGGGGGGTAACCGCGGCCAGTGTCAGCGCAGCCGCGGTGAAAAGCGAAGGCAGGCGTCCCATGGAGGAAAGCTAGCGGCTCCCTCGGCGAAACGCTTGCCCCTCCTCTCGGCTCCCGCGAACTTGCCCGTATCGGTTCCGGCCGCTGATACGCTTCCGTTACACCGTCGTGGCGGTCCGGTCACGACAAGGGGACAGGTTGGTCATCGTGCAGTGTGGGAACCGGAGTAGCCGCTCATGAAACCGCTCATCATCGGGATCGCCGGCGGCACCGGCTCGGGGAAGTCCACCGTCGCGCGCAAAGTGGCTGAAGCACTGCCCGATGCTTCGGTCGCCTTTCTCGAGATGGACGCGTACTACCGCGACTTCCGGCACCTCACGTTGTCGCAGTTGCATCACGTGAACTGGGATCATCCCGATGCCTTCGATGTGGAGTTGCTTTCCGTGCATCTCGACGCGCTCTCGCGCGGCGAGCCGGTGGACATGCCCGTCTACGAATTCGCGACCCATTCCCGAAGCGAGCGCACGCGACGCATCGCGCCGGCGGACGTTGTCGTCATTGACGGCATTCTGCTGCTGGCCGACGCCAACGTCCGCGCGTTGTGCGATGTGAAAGTGTTCGTCGACGCCGATCCCGACATCCGGCTCATCCGACGCATTCGCCGGGACACGGCGGTGCGCGGACGGACGCTCGAGTCGGTCATCGACCAGTATCTGAACACCGTGCAACCGATGCATCTGCAGTTTGTCGAACCCAGCAAACGCTACGCTGACGTGATCGTCCCGAGAGGCGGCAGCAATCTGGTTGCCATCGAGATGATCGTCGCCAAGATCCAGCGTCGGCTCATTTCGCGCGCCGCTGCGCGAACCCCATTGTCCGTGCCCGCAACGGCCGAACCGGCCTGAGTCTGATACCGCATGCAAGCTGCGCCGTCCACTGAACGCATCCTCGTGGTCGATGACGAGCCGGAAATCGTGGCGCTCGTCACGTACCACCTCGCCAAAGTCGGCTATCGCGTCGCGACGGCCGCCACCGGTCAGGAGGCGCTGGAGCTGGCGCGCCGCGAACGGCCGTCGCTGATGGTGCTTGACCTGATGCTCCCCGGCATCTCGGGATTCGACGTGCTCGAGCAACTCCGCACCGATGAGTCCACCCGCGACATCGCTGTGCTCATGCTCACCGCGCGCCGTGAGGAGCCCGATCGCATTCGCGGCCTTTCGCTCGGCGCCGACGACTACCTCACCAAGCCGTTCAGCCCCGCGGAACTCGTGTTGCGCGTCGGCGCGATCCTGCGCCGCACCGGCAATGCGGCGCCCGTGAACGCCGATACGCTGGTGATCGGCCCGCTGCACATCGACCGCGCCGCCATGGCGGTCAAGGTCGACGCGCAGGAAGTCGAACTCACCCCCACCGAGTTCAAACTGTTGCTCACGCTCGTTGAGCGTCGTGGACGCGTGCAGGGACGCGGCCTGCTGCTCGAAACAGTGTGGGACGCCGCCCCCGACATTCAGACGCGTACAGTCGACATGCACGTGCAGCGGCTGCGCACCAAACTCGGCGCCGCCGGCGATATGATCGAAACGGTGCGCGGCTTCGGCTATCGCTTCCGTGCGGCCATGCCGCGCGGCGCGTGATCGTCAACCGCTCCGGAACGCACGCCGCCACCACGCGGTGAGCACGTCATGAGACTGGCGCAACGGATCGTTGTGAACAGCTTCGTGGTCGCGACGCTGCTCGTCGGCATCGTGCTCTTTGCGGTCGAACGACGCGTCACCGAGCGCGTGCGTGCCGAGGAGCCGACAGCCGCGGCCTCGGCCGACGAGTTTCTGTCCAAAGTGCGTCGCGACATCGTGATCGCCGGTTTCGCCGCCTTGCTGGTCGGCGTGGCCCTCGCGCAGGTCCTTGCCGCCCCCGTCGCGCGCCCCATCGAAGAACTCCGCGACGTGGCGCGCGGTCTCGCGGCCGGTGATCTCACCCAACGTCCGTCGCGCGCCATCGCTGGTGGTGAAGTGGGCGACCTGGCCGAGGCCCTGCGCCGGCTGGCCGAGCAGCTCGAGGCCCGGTTGCAGGCGCTGCATGGCGAAGAAGCCCTTCTCGTCGCTCTTACCGAATCGCTCAACGAAGGCGTGATCGCCGTCGATGCACGCCAGCGCGTGGTGCGCATCAACGAGACGGCGCGACAGCTCCTGCGCCTCCGCGAACCGGTGCCCTTCCCCGCCGACTTTCTGCCGCGCGACCGTACGCTACGCGAAGCGCTGGCCGCCGTCCTTTCCGGCAGTGATGCCGTGCCCGATGAAGTGCGGGTCGACGATCGCACGCTCTCGCTCACCGCGCGGCCGCTGCCGGGAGGCGGTGCCGTGCTGGCGCTCTACGACCTCACCCCCGTGCGCCGGCTCGAAGCCGTGCGCCGGGATTTCGTGGCGAACGTGTCGCACGAACTCCGCACGCCGCTTACCGTGATCGGCGGCTTCGTGGAGACGCTGCAGGACGAAGCGCTGCCGGCCGAACTGCGTCGCCAGTTCCTCGCGATGTGCGAAGGGAACGTACGGCGCATGCAGCGCATCGTGGATGATCTGCTCGACCTCTCGCGTATCGAATCGGGAGGGTGGGTGCCCAACCCGATCGATCTCGATGTCGCGGTTGTCGCCGCTGAGGTGTGCTCCCCGTTGCACGCGGCGGCGACCGCGAAGGGCGTGGCGCTGCGTACCGAGATCGGCGCCGACGCCGGTCATCTGTACATCGACCCCACCGCGGCGCGACAGATTCTCAGCAACCTGGCCGAAAACGCGCTGCGCCACACCACGACCGGTGAGGTCGTACTCTTCTCGCAGAACGAGGACGGCGGCACTCGGATCGGCGTGCGCGACACCGGCACCGGCATCGGGGCCGAACACCTGCCCCGCATCTTCGAGCGCTTCTACCGGGCGGATCCGGGTCGTTCGCGCGAGGCCGGTGGTACGGGATTGGGTCTCGCGATCGTACGGCACCTGGCCGAATCGCATGGAGGTAAGGTGAAGGCCGAATCGCAGCCCGGCGTCGGGACCACGATCTCGGCCTGGATCCCTCGCGCGGACGCGGCGGCGGACTAATCGGACGGCTGATCCGCCGTAGCCGGCTCGACAGAGAGCTGAGCCGCGGAGGGAGGGGGAGCCGCGTGATTACGGATCGGCGGGGCATTCGATTCGTGGCGACGGGCGCGACGACCGGCAAAGGCCTCCGCAATCAGGCGTGGCAGCATCACTCCTGCCGGCCCTTCGATCGGCAGAATGCTGGGTCCGCGGCGCTGCCCCTCCATGGTCGGATTCACCACGATCACCGTCGCCCCGTGGGTAGCCGATATCCACGGCAATGACGCCGCCGGCTCGACCACGTTTGACGTGCCGACCGAGAGGAAGACGTCGCAGGCCACGGCGGCGTTGCGCGCGGCCTCGAACTCCTTCATCGGCATCGGCTCACCGAACCAGACGACGTCAGGACGCATGAGCGCACCGCAAGTCAGACAGAGCGGCGGCTCGGACGCCTGAGCCTCGCTGGGCACCAGCGTGCCGGGGCACCCCGCGCTGCAGCGGGCCCGCATCAACGACCCGTGCAGACTGATCACGTCATGTGAGCCGGCGCGCTCATGCAGGTCATCGACGTTCTGGGTGACCAGGGTGCAATGCGCGACCCGCGACGCCAGTGTCACCAGCGCTTGGTGCGCCGGATTGGGCAGCGCCGACCGCACCATCGTGCGACGGGCGGCATACCACTGCCACACGCGATTCGGGTGCGCTGCGAAGGCGTCGGGCGTGGCCAGCTCCCGCGGCGAGTACTTCGCCCAGAGTCCGGTCAGCGCATCGCGAAAGGTGGGTATGCCGCTTTCGGCCGAGACGCCCGCGCCGGAAAGCACGCAGACGTGCTCCGCCGCGCGCAGGGCTCGGGCCGCGACCGAAAGGGCCTCGGCGCGGGTTTGCGGATCAGTGGGAGGGGGCGACGCGACGCGTCGACGCTCGAGCAGGGGATCAGAGGCAGCCATTGTGCGGGCGAGAATATCACGACAGGGCACGGCGCACCAGCCCCCTCCTACGGGTGAGTCCAGGTCGCCGCAAACCCGCGCTCCGTGACACAACCGTTGCACAACCGTGCGGAGATCGAAACCTGGGTCACGAAGCTTTCCCGTCATCCGGAGCCCATACGGTCCGGCAGACCAGGAACCACGAGCGCCCGACCGGGCGTCTCCGCAGTCTTCATATACCGACCCGATCATCCATGCGGACCTACGCACACGTGCTCTCCCGTTTCGCGCGTCATTTGACGCTGGCGATTGCGGCTGCCGTCGTTCCCGCTTCTACAGTTGTGGCACAGGGAGCTGACGCTCCTGTTGGACGGATTACTGGCCGCATCATCGACGCGACCACTGGCCAGGGCATCGCGGCCGCTGGCGTGCAGGTGGTCGGCACCACGATTGGTACGCAGTCCGGCGTCGACGGTCGATACATCATCGCCCGCGTGCCTGCGGGCACAGTAACGATTCAAGTGCGGCGCATCGGATACGGACCGAAGACCGTCACGGGCATCATCGTGCCGGCGAACGGTGCGCTCACCCAGGACATCTCGCTCAGTACGGCCGAACTCCAGCTGGCTGCGGTGAGCGTCACCGCAAGCAGCGAGCGCGGCACGGTCAACGAAGCGCTCGACAAGCAGCGCACCGCCACCGGTATCGTGAACTCGGTCACGGCCGAACAGATCGCCAAGAGCCCGGACGGTGATGCGGCGCAGGCGATTCAGCGTGTGAGCGGCGTGACCGTGCAAGACGGACGTAGCGTGTTCGTGCGCGGACTCGGCGAGCGGTACACGGTAACCAACCTGAACGGCGCGCGCTTGCCGAGCCCGGAGCCGGAGAAGCGCTTCGTGCCACTGGACATCTTTCCGTCGGCGCTGCTGCAGTCCATCAACACCACGAAGACCTTCACCCCCGACTTGGCCGGCGACTTCTCAGGCGCCTCAGTCGACATCGAAACACGCGAATTTCCGCTGCGCCGGACGTACATCTTCTCCTCGTCGATCGGCATGAACGATCAGGCGACCGGCCGTCGTCTGGCTACCGCGCCGACGGTGGGAACGGAGTGGCGAGCCAGTGGTGGTTCGGCTCGTGCAGTGCCGTCGCAGTTGGCGACCGCGCGCGACGTAGCGAACCTCACCACGCGCGAAGCGATGAACGGCGCGGTCAACTCGCTGCGAAACGCTTGGACGCCCATCCAGCAGACGGGCTCGCCGAATGGATCGCTGGGCCTGAGCGTAGGCGGTCAGGATCCGATCTTCGGTCAGCGCATCGGATACCTCGCCTCGTTTACGTACTCGGCCACGCAGGAAGTCCGGGCCGACGACTATCAAGCCAATCCGATTCAGCGTGACGGTCGCCCGCAAGTACTGGAGTCGTGGCAGGGAACGGGCAGCCGTCGTGGGGTGCTCTGGGGCGGCATGTTCAATACGAGCACCATGCTCGGCAGCAAGAATCGCATCGCGCTCAACAACACATACACTCGCAGCGCGGACAACGAGGCTCGCCAGAACGAAGGCGCGTCGTTCGGCTTCTCGGGCATCAACATTCAGCGTAACACGCTGCGCTATGTAGAGCGCACGATTCGCTCGTCGCAGCTTAAGGGAGAACACACGATCGGCGGGCGGCAGAATCTCGACTGGACGGTGTCGTCGTCTGGCGTCTCGCGACGCGAGCCGGATCGCTCCGACCTCGTGTACGCGCAGTTCACTCCCGGAGGGCCGTACGCCTGGAGCGACGGTAATCCTGACGTGGCGCGTCGCACGTTCGGCGATCTCAATGAGAGCAACTGGACGGGTGGTGCCAACTACCGACTCGCGTTCAGCGATAGCCCGAATGCTGTCAAGCTCAAGATGGGTGGCTCGTACCGCTCCACCGCGCGCGACGCGGTGAATCGCCAGTTCAGCATCGTCTCCAATTCTGTGCCGGTCGCCGATCGCAACCTGCCGGCGGAATCGCTCTTCGACGGACGCTACACGGGTGGGAACGCAAACCAGTTCAACGTTATCAACGTCGCGGAAGACGGCATTTACGATGCGACCGAGCGCTTGGTCGCGGGCTATGCCATGCTCGAGCTGCCGTTCGGTTCGCGCCTCCGGCTTATCGCCGGCGCCCGCGTCGAAGACGCTAACATCACGGTGAACACGTCGCTGACGAACAACAACACGTTTGTCTCGACGCTCAAGAACACCGACGTGCTGCCCGCCGCCGTGCTGAACTTCAAGCTGTCCGAGAATGGTCAGCTGCGCGCCTCGGCCTCGCAGACGTTGGCGCGCCCTGAGTATCGCGAGCTCTCGCCGGTGCAGTATCTCGAAGTCATCGGCGGCCAGATCACGCGCGGTAATGGTGACCTGGTCCGCACACTGATCCAGAACTACGATCTCAAGTACGAACTCTTCCCGAACGCCGAAGAAGTGTTCAGCATCGGCGTGTTCGCGAAGCAGTTCGACCGCCCCATCGAGCGCATCGATATCGCAACGGGCGGCGCCCCGATCGTCTCGTTCTTCAACGCCGCGTCGGCCAGCAACCTCGGCGTCGAGCTCGAGGCCCGCAAGAATCTCGGCAACGTGGCCAGTGCGCTCGACGCGTTCAGCGTGTTCACGAACCTCACGCTCATGCAGAGCACCATCAAGGTGGGCGCAGACGCCTCGGCGAATACCAATGCCGATCGACCGATGATGGGCCAAGCCCCGTGGGTGGCCAATGTTGGTTCGTCGTGGGCGAGCAAGTCGGGACGCATCTCCTCCACGCTGCTCTACTCGGCGGTCGGGCCGCGCATCTACGCCGCCGGCACGATTCCCTTCCCCGATGTGAAGGAACAGACGCGTCACGTGGTGGACTTCTCCGTGCGCTTCCCGGTGACGCAGCTGTTCCAGCTCAAGCTTGACGCGCGTAACCTGCTCGACGCGCCGTACAAGCTCACGCAGGGTCCCGTCACGCGCGAATCGTATCGCATGGGTCGCCAGCTCTCGGTGGGAGCGCAGTGGCGTCGGTGACACGATCGTGACGGAGCCGTCGCTATAGCATGACGTAGAACAGACAAAGTTAGGGGGACCGGCGCAGAGTCGGTCCCCCTCTTTGCATTCACCAACTATCCCCGTCGTCATGACTCGTAATTGGACTCGCAGGGCACCTCGCGCCGGCGCCATCCTCGGCCTGATCGCCCTCGCCGCCTGTGGCGACGACGGTCCAACAACACCGGCGGCGTTGACCACGCCGACCGGCGTCGTCGGTACATCGCCCTCGCCGACGAGCGTTCGTATCGCTTGGTTGGCGGTCAGCTCGGCCAGTGGGTACCGCGTGGAACGCGCGCCGGAAGTTGGCGGCACGTTCGCGCAGATCGGTACGCCCACCACGCCTGAGTATGTGGATTCGGCGCTGTTGCCCGAGACTGCGTATCGATATCGCGTGATCGCTGTCCGCGGCTCAGATGTCAGCCCGACGTCGACCGAAGTGACGGTTCGGACGAGCAATCGCACGGTCGTGCAGGTCACATCCGATGTGACAACGAATACGACTTGGACCGCAGGCAACACCTACCAACTGACGCGCATCATCTCGGTCGCGAACGGCGCAGTGCTCACGATTGAGCCCGGCACGCTGGTCATCGGTGCGCCGATCACGACGGGACAGGCGCCCGCCGTCTCAGCGCTCATGGTGCTTCGCGGCGCACGAGTCAACGCGATCGGAACGCGATCGGCGCCGATCATCATGACGTCGTCGGCGGCCGCTGGCAACCGCGCTCCTGGCGATTGGGGCGGATTGATCATCGTTGGCAACGCTTCGTCGAACCGTACCGGTCGTACGGTAGTTGAAGGTCCGGCTCCGGCCGACACGGTGAGCTGGAACGGCGGCACGGCCGATGCAGACAACTCAGGCTCGTATGTCTACACTCGCGTGGAGTTTGCCGGCGCCGCAGCGCAGTTGAACGTCGAGCTCAACTCGTTCTCGTTCTACGCCGTCGGTCGCGGTACGCGCGTCGAGTATGTGCAGGCGATCCGCGGCCTTGACGACATGTTCGAGTTCTTCGGCGGTACGGTGGACGCACGCTACCTGGTGTCCTACGAGTCGGGTGACGATCATTTCGACGCGGCCGAAGGATTCCGTGGCCGGCTGCAGTATATGATCGCTCTCCAGACTGGTCCGCGCGTGTCTCCGCGTGCCGGCAACCCCGGCGCCCTGTCGGGCGAGCAGAGCGGCTTTGAAGTGGACGGCTGTGGATCGGCGTCTGGCACCTGTGCGGTCGGCTTCAATTCCACGCCGTACAGCATGCCCGTGTTCGCGAATTTCACCGTGGTCGGGCCTGGTGCGGGCGTGTTGCCGGTTCGTGCCGGCGGCGACGGCGGACTGGGCGCGAACATTCGCCGCGGCACTGGCGGCGTCTGGATGAACGGTGTGATCGCGCGCTGGCCGGAAGCGGCGTTCTCGATCTTTGATCCCGAGACGAACACGCGACTCACGGAAGACTCACTGAACTTGCGCAATCTCCTGTTCGCCGAGAACAACCGCGACTACGACGCGGCTGGGGCCACGAACCGGTTCGGCACCGTGGACAAGTTTACGACCGCGTCGATCCGTACGTCCGCCGCCCCGGCCAACGCGTTGTTCCTCTCCCTCCCGGGAGCGGCCACCGAGATCGCGAACAATGCGACGCTCGACTGGACGCCAGTTGCGGGCTCGCTGCTGACGACGGGTGGCACGGGCGTCACGTTGCCGGGTCGCGTCCCGACGCGCGTGACGAACTTCTTCGGTGGCACGATGGCGGGAACCACGTTCGTTGGCGCCGCCGACCCGGCTGCCACGGACAAGTGGTGGACCGGCTGGACGGCATACTACCGTAACTAGCCGCAGCGAGTAGCATCAACGGGGTCGGATCTGTCTGGATGAAGATCCGACCCTCTTGCATTCCCCAACTTCACCCGATGCAACGCTCACTATTTCGATCGGCCGGCCTCGTGCTCGCCTGTTCACTGATCACGGCATGTTCGACGGACACGTCACGATCCGGTGATTCCGCAGGCGCGGCCTCGGCCAACGCACGTCAGCCGATTCCTGACGGAGTCGATCCTCGCATGGTCGAGTGGCGCGAAGATGGAGTGCTTGTTGCCTCAGCAGATTCGTTGCGAAAGACACCCGGATATGTCGTCGATAGTGTCTTCCCTCCTGAAGAGGCCATGCGCCGCTTTCGCGCCACGATTCCAAAGAGCGCGCCGACGCGCCTCTCCGGTGGTGCGTCCTCCGTCAGTGCCTTGATTCGGGACTACTGGGCGGCGCTGACAGCGGCCGACACGAGCGCTGTCCGTTCGCTCAGCCTGAATCAAGCAGAGTTCGCGTATCTGTACTTGCCCGACAGCCCGGAGATCAGGTCGGGCATGCAGCCCGCGATCGCGTGGCTCGTACTCGACGACGCGTCGGTTCGTGGCCTCAGTCGCGCCCGACTTCGCGCTGAAGGCGCGCGCAATCTCCCCGTGGCGAGCGTCGCCTGCAGTGGCAGCGAGGTCGCCAACGGCGCCGCACACGTGCAAGGACCGTGCGGCATCGTACTGAAACGTGCCGCTAGCCTGGACACGATCTGGATTGCGAATCGCGTCATCCGTCGTGACGGGGTCGTGAAGCTGCTCGGTTTCGCCAACCCTTTGTAACGTGCCGCGACTATCAATTTCCCTCAGCCGTATTGGTCTGCCAGCGCTCGTGCTCGCGGCCTTGGCGATGATCGCGGCGTGCGGTGATCGTCGATCTAGCGCCGTCGACTCCACCACTGCGCTCGCGCCGAGTGGCACCCGCGTCGACTTGACCGGCGCCGGCGCCACCTTTCCGTATCCGCTTTACTCGCGCTGGTTCAACGAGTACGCCACCCTCACCAACGTCCGCATCAACTATCAGTCGATCGGATCCGGCGGCGGCATTCGTCAGGTCGTCGCGCGCACCGTCGACTTCGGCGCCACCGATGTGCCAATGACGGATGCCGAACTTGCCAGCGCCGGCATGCCGGTGCTGCACATCCCGACCGTCATCGGCGCCGTCGCCATCACGTACAACCTGCCGGGATTGTCGCGGCCGCTCAACCTCAGCCCCGACGTCATCGCCGACATTTTCCTCGGCACGATCACGCGCTGGAGCGACGCACGCATCACCGCGCTAAATCCGAATGTCACGATGCCCGACACCGATATCCTGGTCGTGCATCGCGCCGATGGCAGCGGGACGTCGTACATCTTCAGCGACTTCCTCACCACCGTGAGCCCTGCCTGGGCCGCCGGACCGGGCCGTGGCAAAGACGTGCGCTGGCCGGTCGGTATCGGCGGTAAGGGCAATGAGGGGGTGGCGGGCCAAGTGAAGCAGATGCCGGGTGCGGTCGGGTATCTCGAAGTCGTGTACGCACGACAGAATCGCCTGCCGGTCGTGCACGTGCGCAACGCGGCCGGCCGGTTCATCTCACCGATGCCCTTCGAGATCGCGTCGGCGGCCACCGCCGTGTTGGAGGCCGATCGCAAACTCTTCGCGTCCGACGCCAAGGGCGCACCAGACCTCCGCGTATCGCTCGTGAACGCGCCCGGAGCGCAGTCGTACCCGATCGCGTCATTCACCTGGATGCTGGTGGCACCAACGGCCATCGGCCCGCAGAAGAGCCGCCAGCTCGCGGCCTTCATCCGCTGGGCCCTGCTCGACAATCCCGACGTGGCCAGCACGTTGGGCTATGTGCCGCTCCCGTCCGAAGCCGCCACCCGCATTGTGGATCGACTCGACGCCACGCTGGCAGCCGGACGGCCCGGGTCGCCGTGACAGATCCGTTACACGGGACCGCGCGGTCGCGAGGCGCGAAATCCTAGCTTCCGTCCATGCAGTCCCCCCTCGGTGACCGGCTTTATCGCACGATCACGACGGTGTGCGCCGCCGCGATCCCCTTCGTGCTCGTGCTGCTCACCGCCGTGGTTGTGCGCGCGGCATGGCCCGCCCTGGCACTCCATGCCGGCGATCTCGCCTTCGGCCGCACGTGGGATGTGCCGCATGAGCGATTTGGCGCCGTACCGGCCGTTGTCGGCACGCTGCTCTCCTCCCTGATCGCGTTGGCGATCGCGACGCCGCTCGCTCTCGGTGTAGCCATCTTCACCGTCGACATCGGCCCTCGTCGCCTGCACGAACCGGTCGCGTTTCTGGTCAATCTGCTCGCGGCGATACCGTCGGTGGTGTACGGTCTCTGGGGGGTGTTCGTACTGGTGCCCATGCTCCGCAACACGATCATGCCGGCGCTGCTGCCCTTCGGTGCCGTAATGCCGCTGTTCCGCGGTCCGGCCTACGGCCCAAGTCTGCTCGCAGCCAGTCTCGTGCTCGCCATCATGATCCTGCCGTACATCGCCAGTGTGAGCCGAGAAGTGTTGCGAGCCGTGCCGCAGACGCAGCGTGAGGCCGCGCTGGCGTTGGGTGCCACCCGCTGGGAGGTGGTGCGCGATGCCGTCTTACCCGCAGCTCGCTCTGGCTTGATCGGCGGCGTCATGCTGGGCCTCGGCCGCGCCCTCGGCGAAACGCTCGCGGTCGCGATGGTGATTGGCAACCGGCACGCCATTCCCGACTCGTTGTTCGATCCCGCCTATACCATGGCGTCGCTCCTCGCCAATGAATTTGCCGAGGCCTCGAGCGATGCGCACCTGTCCGCCCTGATGGCCGTCGCGGCCTTGCTGCTGCTCATCACGCTGCTGGTGAATCTGCTGGCCCGTTGGCTCGTCCAGCGCGTGGCGACCGGGTTGCCCGGTTCACGGTGGACATGACAACGCGCGCGCGTCAGCGTCAACGCCGCGGCCAGGTCATGACCGTGCTCACGTGGATCGCCGCCGCCGTCGCCGTGATCCCGCTCGTACTTATCCTCGCGCAACTGCTGCTGAATGGGCTCCTTCAACTCACGCCTACGTTCTTCACGCAGATGCCGTCGCCACCGGGCGTCCGTGGCGGTGGTGTTGCGAACGCGATCATAGGATCGATCATGCTCGTCGCCATTGCGATGTCGGTGGCCGTTCCGGTCGGTATCGGGGCGGGCTTGTATCTCGCCGAACACCGTCGCGGACGATTCGCGCTGGTCGTGCGATTGCTGGCCGATGTACTGAGTGGACTTCCATCCATCGTGCTCGGCATCTTTGCGTGGGAACTGATCGTCCGTCCATCCGGACATTTCTCGGCGTGGGCCGGCGGCATCGCCTTGGGGTTGCTTGTCCTGCCGCTCGTGACTATAGCCACCGAGGAGATGGTACGACTCGTGCCAGTCGCACTCACCGAAGCAGCCTTGGCGCTTGGCTTCTCGCGCTGGAGAACTGCGCTTGCCGTGGTACTGCGCACGGCGATGCCCGGTATCGTGACGGCCGTGCTGATCGCGATGTCGCGGGCGGCCGGCGAAACCGCTCCACTGCTCTTCACCGCGTTCGGCAACCCGTTCTGGTCCGTCGATCCGTCTCGGCCAATCGCCGCGCTGCCGCTACAGATCTATTCCTACGCGCAGAGCCCCTACGACGAGTGGCGCGCACAAGCGTGGGCCGGCGCCTTGGTGTTGCTCATCCTCGTCACCATCATCAGCGTCGCGGGCCGCGCCGTCGTGGGCGCACGCGCCAAACTGTTGTCAGCGGTCACGCCGCGTGTGGGTCGCGTGGATGAGTGAGCTGTCGCTCCCGGCCGTCGCCGCACCACCGGTACATCTCCGCAACCTCTCGGCGGGCTTCGCCGATCGTGGCGTGCTGCGACAAATCACCGTCGATGCGCCGGCAGGCCGCGTGCTGGCCATCGTCGGTCCGTCCGGGTGCGGCAAGAGCACGGTGTTGCGATGCATCAATCGGCTGCACGAGCTCGACGAAGGCGCGTTCGTGAGTGGCGACGTGTCGATCGGCGCGTTCTCTGCTTATACACCAAACGCCGACGTGATCGCCCTGCGCCGTCGCGTGGGTATGGTTTTTCAGCGGCCCACTCCCTTTGTCACGCTCTCTGTGTTCGACAACGTGGCCTCGGGACTGCGCGCTCAACGTCGCGGGTTGCCGCAGAGCGAGTTGGAAGGACTGGTGGAAGTCGCGTTGCAGCGCGCGGGACTCTGGCGCGAGGTCGTCGACCGACTTTTCGGGTCGGCCATGGCATTGTCCGGCGGTCAACAGCAACGACTGTGCATTGCGCGCGCGCTGGCGGTGCAACCCGACGTGCTGCTGCTCGACGAGCCGACGGCGTCGCTCGATCCCATGGGCACCCAGCGTATCGAAGAGTTGCTGTACGATCTGCGCGATACCGTCACGGTCATCATGGTGACGCACAACATGCAGCAGGCGGCGCGCATCTCCGACGTCACAGCGTTTCTGCTCGATGGTCGGGTAGTGGAGTGTGCGCCGACCCGTCAGCTGTTCACGACGCCGGCCGACGCGCGCACCGAAGCGTATATCACCGGCCGGTTTGGATGATCACCGACATCCACAGCCTTCCCGGTGCCGTGGTCCTCGAGCGCTTCTCCGCGTGGTTCGGCGCCGCGCCCGCGTTGCACAACGTCGACTTCGCGGTCCGTCCGCGGTCCGTCACCGCGCTCATCGGTCCGTCCGGGTCGGGCAAGAGCACGTTGTTGCGCGCCATCAACCGCCTCAACGATGAGCTGCCGGGCGCGCGTCATGCCGGACGACTCCTGCTCGACGGCGCCAATGTGTACGATCCTGCGGTCGACGTGAGTGAACTGCGCCAGCGCGTTGGCATGGTGTTTCAACGGTCGAATCCGTTTCCACGTTCGGTCTTTGACAATGTGGCCTACGGCCCGCGCCTCAACACCGGCGCGACCGGTCGCGCCCTCGACGACACCGTCGAAGACGCGCTGCGCCGCGCCGCGCTGTGGGACGAGGTCAAAGATCGACTGCACGACAACGCCCTCACGCTGTCCGGCGGACAACAGCAGCGGCTGTGCATCGCACGAGCGCTCGCCAATCGGCCGGCACTCTTGCTGCTCGACGAACCGACCAGCGCGCTCGATCCACAGGCTACGCAGCGCATCGAAGAACTCCTGTACGACCTTCAGCAGGACCTCACCATCATCATCGTGACCCATAACCTGCATCAGGCCGCGCGCGTCTCCCGACGCACGGCGCTACTGGTGGACGGCGTGCTGGTGGAAGACGCCGCCACCGATCAGCTGTTCACGCGTCCGGCCGATTCACGCACCGAGGCGTTCATCACAGGGAGGTTCGGCTGATGCGCAATGCCCCCGCCGGCTACCGACATTTCCACGACGAGCTCGCGCTACTGAAGCAGCGGCTGCTCGACATGTCCGAGCGTGCCGAATCGTTGGTCGCGCTGGCGATTGAAGCGCTGCTCGAGCGCGACCGCGACAAGGCGATCGCCGTCATCGAGGCCGACGAGGAACTCGACCGACTCGAGGTGGAGGCGGAGAATCAGGCCATTGCCATGCTGGCTCTGCAGCAGCCGATGGCACGCGACCTCCGCTTTCTCATCGGGGCCATCAAGGTGTCCAGCGACCTCGAGCGCGTGGGCGATCACGCCGTGAATATCGCCCAGTGTGCGGTGCGCCTGGTCGATCAGCGCATGCCGGCGCCGGCGCTCCCTGCCCTCGCCGATATGGCTCGGCGGGCCCGCGCCATGCTCAGCGACGCGCTCGACGCGTTTATCCGCGGAGATGGCGCACTCGGCCGCGCCGTTGGCAAGGCGGATGACGACGTCGACGCGCAACACGAAGGCATCTTCCGCGCGCTGCTCGCCGACATGATGCGAGACCCGCAAACCATCGCCCCATCGCTCGAACTCCTGTTGGTGAGCCGGAATCTGGAGCGGGTGGCCGATCTGGCCACCAACATCGGGGAAGACGCCGTGTATCTTGCCGAGGGGAAGCAGATCCGTCATCGGTTCGACGAGGATGCCCCAACGCCCTCTTCCAGCGACTCGACATGACGGCACCAAGCACGACCGCATCGACCGACATTCGCATCGCCGCGATCGACATCGGCTCCAACTCGGTCCGGCAGATCGTGGCGGACGTGTCCCCCAGCGGGCAGATCCGCGTCGTGGACGAGATGAAGGCGATGCCGCGGCTGGGAGAGGGACTCGAGGCCACCGGTTCGCTGTCGACGACCGCGATCGATGCCGCCGTGACCGCGGTGCAGCGCATGGTGACGTTGGCCGGCCAGCTTGGTGCGGCCCGCATCGAAATCGTGGCCACCAGCGCCGTGCGTGATGCCGCCAACGGCGCCGACTTCACCGGGCAGGTCGAAGCGCGCACCGGCCGAAGCGTCCGCATTCTGAGTGGCGAGGAAGAAGCCCTGCTCTGCTTTCGCAGCGCACTGGCGCACTTCGAGTTGGGAGCCGGCCGCACGGTGGTGATGGACATCGGGGGCGGCTCGCTGGAACTCGTGCTGGCGAAAGACGGACTCATCGAACGCGTGGCGTCGCTCCCGTTCGGCGCCGTCCGACTCACGGAACGCTTTCTTTCCCCCAAGGTGACACCGCGGCGCGTGCGCGCGCTGCGTGAGCATGTACGCGACGGCCTTCGCCGCTCGGTGCCGGTAAAGGATTGGCGAGGGGCCCAGGTGATCGGCTCGGGCGGTACGTTCACGAACCTTGCCGGCATCGTGTTGTCGCGACAGCACGTCGCGGTGCGCTCACCGCACGGGACGCGCGTGACGCGAGTAGAACTGGAGCACGTGCTTGATTGGCTGCAGCGACTCGAGTCACATGAACGTGCGCATGTGCCGGGACTGAATCCGGCGCGGGCCGACATCATTGTAGCCGGACTCGCGGTCGCCGCCGAGGTCTTATCGCGCTTTGACCCGCGCGATTTGTTGGCGTCGGCGTACGGCATTCGCGAAGGCCTGCTGCTGGAGGCCGCCCGCGTAACGCCCGTCGTGGCTGATCCCGGAGTGGCTCGCGAACGTTCGGTGCGTGAGTTCGCCGAGCGCTGTCACTACGAAGAGCCGCACGCGCGTCAGGTGCAGGCGCTCTCGCTGCAGCTGTTCGACGCGCTCGCGCCGCGCCTCCAGCTGGGCGCCGACGATCGTCGGCTACTGGCCGACGCCGCGCTTCTGCATGACGTGGGCTACCACATCAACTACGAGAAGCACCACAAACATTCGTTTCATCTCATTTCGCATGCCGAACTCCTGGGCATGACGCCGGCCCAGCAGATCGTCGTCGCGCATGTGGCCCGCTACCATCGCGGCACGCCGCCGAGGACGAAGCACCGCGGTTTCGCGCAGCTCGACCGCGCGGCGCGAGAACGCGTCGTCAAGCTGGCCGCGCTACTGCGCTTCGCCGATGGCATGGATCGCGGCCACGTCGCCGCCGTCGGCGCTCTTCGTGTGAAGTTGACGAACGAGGCGTTGCGGGTGAGTGTGGTGGAAGCCGAGGGCGCCACCAACGTTCGCCTTGAGTGCTGGGGCGCGAGCCGCAAACGACAACTGCTCGAGGAAGTGTTGGGCCGACCGATCATTGTGGTGGCACCGGATGGCACCGAAATCAGTGCCGACGATGACGGAGACGGCGAGTAGACGCGCCGCCTCGCGCGTCGATCAGTCCGACTCCGTCAAGTCCGACGCCTTTGTGCGCTTCCGCTTGGCCGCCGGCTTGCCCGCACCCTTGGTATCCGCCGCCCCCCACGGGTCGCGCATCAGGGTCGCATGCGTGGCGCGCACGTCGGCGCCATCCGGCACGCGACGACGATACGTACCGTCGCCACCGAGCTCCCACGCCTGTCGGTTATCGGCCAGACACGTTTCGAGGACGAGATGCAATCGGCCGTGCCACGCTACGTCCTCGATCGGGGTCATGGCTTCCACACGGCGATCGAAGTTGCGAGGCATCCAGTCGGCGGAGCCGATGTAGTATTCCGGATTCCCTCCGTTGGAGAAGAACGTGATCCGCGAGTGCTCGAGAAAACGGCCGATAATACTGACCACGCGAATGCGATCGCTTACGCCACTGCGCTTCGGCAGCAGGCAGCAGATGCCACGCACGATCAGATCGATCTCCACCCCGGCTTGCGACGCGCGATACAACGCCGCAATGACTTCCGGATCGACCAGGGCATTCATCTTGGCGATGATGCGCCCGCCGCGCCCGGCCTTGGCATGCGCCGCTTCCCGCTCGATCAGTTCGAGCGTGCGCTTCCGCAGATTCGCCGGCGCCATGATGAGCCGGCGGTAGAACTTCTGCCGCGAGACACCGGTCAGTGAGTTGAACAGGTCGCTGGAATCGGCGCCGATCTGCGGATTGCAGGTGAAGAGGCCGATGTCGGTGTACAACCGCGCGGTCTTCGAGTTGTAGTTGCCGGTACTGACATGCACGTAGCGCCGGATGCCGTCGGTGTCTCGACGTACCACCAACACCGTCTTCGCGTGTGTCTTGAGCCCCGGCAGTCCGTAGGCCACGTGGATGCCGTAGCTTTCCATCGTGCGCGCGAACGTGATGTTGTTCTGCTCGTCGAAGCGCGCCTGCAGCTCGATGATCACCGCCACCTGCTTGCCTGCTTCGGCGGCCTCGGTGAGGGCCCGCACGATCGCGGTGTCGCCCGATGTACGGTACAACGTGAGCTTGATCGCGAGCACCTGCGGATCGCTCGACGCCGCTTCGAGGAATGCTTCCACCGACGAACTGAACGACTCGTACGGGTGATGCACCAGCACGTCACGCTCGCGGATCACTTCAAAGATGTTGCGGCCATCGCGGAACGGTGCCGGGACCACTGGCGTGTACGGCGCATCGCGCAGTTCGGGCACGTCGATGCTGGCGATCTGCATCAGATCACCGAGCTCCAGCAAGTCGTCGCGATCGTGCACATCGCGCGCACTGAGCGGCGCAACGAGCTGCGTCTCGCTTTCGCTGAGCTCTTCCAACAGCAACTGCCGCATGGACTGCGGCATGTCCCGCTGCACTTCCAGGCGTACCACCTCACCGAACCGGCGCTGAAAGACCTGCTGCTCGATCGTTTCCAAGAGGTCTTCCGGCTGGTCGATCTGGCCGAGGTCGAGATCCGAGTAGCGCGTAATGCGGAAGGTGAACCAGCGCTTCACCTCCATGCCCGGGAACAGCGTACCCAGATGTTCGCCGATCACTTCTTCCAGCGGCACGAAGCAGTGCTCACCCGCGCGCTCGATCGGCACCCAACGCGGGAGCGACCGCGGCACTTTCACGCGCGCAAAATGCTCCTTCCCACTCTCCGGATCGCCGATATCCACCGCCAGGGAGAGCGACAGATTCGAGATGTACGGAAACGGATGACCAGGGTCCACGGCCAACGGTGTGAGGACCGGGAACACCTGCGATTCGAAATACGCATGCAGGCGTTCACGCTCGTCGTCATCGAGCGACGCCATCGGCACCAGCTTGATGCCCCTCTCGTCGAGCGCCGGCAACACGAGCGCGTGCAACGCGTGATGCCGACGCTGCAGCAACTCATGCACCCGCGTACGGATCGCCTCGAGCTGTTCCGGCGGCGACAACGGATCGGGCGGATACTGCGGCGCGCCCGACGTGACCTTTCGGCGCAGTCCCGCGACGCGCACCATGTAGAACTCGTCCAGGTTCGTACTGAAGATCGCCAGGAACTTGAGGCGCTCCAGCAACGGTACGCGCGCGTCGAGCGCTTCTTCGAGCACGCGCGCATTGAAGTCAAGCCAACTGAGCTCGCGATTCAGATACGGCAGCGACAAAGCGGTCGACGACGGGATAGCGGCGGTCCGGCGCGGCGTACCGCGGCGAACAGGTGGCGAATCAGACAGGATGGATAGCCGCGAGCAGACGGTAGGAAATCGCGGCCATCGTCGCGGCCGCGGGAATCGTGATGACCCACGCCCAGACAATGCGGCTCGCCAACCCCCAGCGTACCGCCGAGAGCCGCGTCGTGGCGCCGACGCCGACGATGGCGCCGGTGATCGTGTGCGTGGTGCTGACCGGAATCCCCAACCGCGTGGCCGTGAGGATGACGAGCGCTCCGCCGGTTTCGGCGCAAAAACCGCCGACCGGCTTCAGCTTCGTGATGCGCGTGCCCATGGTGTGCACGATACGCCAGCCACCCGACAAGGTGCCCAACGAGATACACGCGTAGGCCGCCAACTCTACCCACACCGGGATCGTCTTCAGATCCTCGACATAGAAGAAGTGCAACCAGCCCGTCTGCGTGGCAAAGGTCGCCTTCGACGCGACCAGCAAGGCGACGATGATACCCATCGTCTTCTGTGCATCGTTACTGCCGTGCGCCAACGACAGCAACGCGGAGCTGGTCAGCTGTGCCGCGCGGAAGAACTTGTCCACCCGAGCATTGGTCGCTTTCTGGAACACGTTGAAGACGAGTACCATCAGGCCGAAGCCCATCAGCATACCGAGTGCCGGCGACAACACGATGGCCGCGAGGGTCTCGATCCACTTCGGTCCCCAAAGGAGTGCGGCGAATCCCGCTTTGGACACCGCGGCGCCCGCATACCCGCCGATGAGCGCGTGCGACGAGCTGGACGGAATGCCGAACCACCACGTAATCAGGTTCCAGATGATCGCGCCGAGCAACGCGGCAAGGATCACACTGGGATCGACGATCTTCATGTCGATGAAGCCGCCACCGAACGCCTTCGCAACGGCGGTGCCCGCGACGAACAAGGCTGCGAAGTTGAAAAAGGCCGCCCAGATGACCGCGGCGAGGGGGCTCAGCACGCGAGTGCCGACGATCGTGGCGATGGAATTCGCCGAGTCGTGGAACCCGTTGATATAGTCGAACGCCAGCGCCATCACCACGATGAACAGAACGAAGTAGACCACGGATCGTCAGCTGTTCTTGAGGGCAATGCTTTCGAGCACGTTCGACACATCTTCGCACTCGTCGATCGCATACTCCAGCGCGTCGAAAATCTCCTTCCACTTCAGGACTTCGATGGCCGGCTCCTCGTGCTCGAACAGCGCTCCGACCGACCGTGCGTAGAGCACATCGCCTTCCTCTTCGAGCTGTTTAATGATGCGGCCATGCTCCAGCATTTTCGCGCGCTTCGTGACATCCCCGACCGACGCGAGAATCACCGCGCTCGCGCGCACCAGGACGTCGGCCATCTCGACCCCGCCGCTGCGGGGCGCCGTAACCCGGAACATCACCACGCGGCGGGCCGCGCCATTGATCAGATCAATCACGTTGTCCAGGCGCGTCGCCAGCACGTGGATATCTTCGCGGTCGAGCGGCGTGACGAAACTGGTGTCGATACGCTGGTTGATGAGATGGACAATGGAATCACCATCCGTTTCAACCTTCTTGATCTCCACCGCGATGCGCGCGGCGTCTAACGGGTTCTCCAACAACGAGCGCAGCAGCGTCGACGCACTGCCCATGTATACGGCAAGCTGCCGGAAGTGATCGAAGAACGTTTCGTCTTTTGAGAAGAGCTTCACGGCTCGGATGGCTGAAAGAGGTCTGACTGCCCACGGGTCACCATGCGCACCGTAACAATTACGTCACCGGTGCGAGAACGCCACGTGTGATGCCCATCGTTACACGACGGAGACGCACTGCGCCGGAACCGAACGGTTCACCGCCAAACCACTTTCGCGTCGCTCACGGCCACCTTGCGGCGCACGAGCTCCGGGTTCTCAAACCAGCGCGCCAACAACGCCCCCACCACAAAGCCGCCTACGTGCGCCCAGACCGCCACCCCACCGGAGATCTCACGACGTAAGGGCGACAGGTCGGGCAGGCCGGCCAGCACCTGGCTCCCGAACCAGAGGATGAGCACCGCCCACGCCGGGAAGCGCAGCAGAAAGAAGGGCGGAATGAATGTCCGTACCTTCACTCGCGGATACAACATGAGGTACGCGCCCATGATTCCCGAGATCGCCCCCGACGCGCCCACCGTCGGCACGGGAGACGACGGGTCGACCGCGAGGTGGGCCATCGCCGCCGCCACGCCGGTCAGCAGGTAGAACGCGACAAACCGCCACCGACCCATACTGTCTTCGACGTTGTTGCCGAACACCCAGAGGTAGAGCGAGTTGCCGATGATGTGCCCCCAACCGCCGTGCAGGAAAATACTGGTGATCGGCGTGAGCCAGTTGATCGCGTAGTCGTCGATCACGCAGGCCAGCGCCTGATCGCCAAACCGCCCCAGCGGCACGCCGAACCCCACCGGCGCCATCCGGCTCAGCTCGCCTGGCACCATCCCGAGATCGCAGACGCTGATGGCCAGCGGCAGCGGACTACCCGCCCCCTGCACGAAAAACCAGACAGCCCAGGTGATCGCCAGCAGCCCGATGGTCATCACCGGAGTGCGCAACGTGGGATTGTCGTCGGAAACTGGAAACATCGCACTCCCGGCCAAGTCAAATTGGCAGACTGCCTCCACGACAGTCTTCGAAACACCACCTACCGCCAGAATTGCGCCCATCCGGCAGGCGCATCGTGGCCCACGCCTTGCCCTTTATGGCAACAGCAGTGGATCGGATCAAGCACGTACCAAGAAGTCCCTACAGGCTGCAACTCCTCAACGAGACCTCAATGGCTGAAAAAGTTATCGGCATCGACCTGGGAACCACCAACTCGGTGGTCTCCGTGCTGGAAGGTGGCGATCCCGTGGTCATCCCGAACGCCGAGGGCGGTCGGACGACCCCGTCGGTCGTCGGCTTTACGAAGGATGGCGAGCGCCTCGTTGGCCAGATCGCCAAGCGGCAGGCCGTCACAAACCCGCAGAACACGATTTTCTCGATCAAGCGCTTCATGGGTCAGCGGACGACCGAAGCCCAGGCCGAGCAGTCGCGTGTACCGTATAAGATCGTCGCTGGCCCCAACGACGTGGCCTCGGTTGAAGTGGGTGGCAAGCGCTACACGCCGCCCGAGATCTCGGCCATGATCCTGCAGAAGATGAAGCAGACCGCCGAAGACTACCTCGGTCACAGCGTGACCAAGGCCGTCATCACGGTCCCGGCCTACTTCAACGACGCGCAGCGCCAGGCCACCAAGGACGCCGGCAAGATCGCCGGTCTCGACGTGCTCCGCATCATCAACGAGCCCACCGCTGCCGCACTCGCCTACGGCCTCGACAAGAACAAGAAGACCGATGAGAAGGTCGCCGTGTTCGACTTGGGCGGCGGTACGTACGACATCTCCGTCCTCGAGTTGTACGACGTCGACGGTACCCGTCAGTTCGAAGTGAAGTCCACCAACGGTGACACGCACTTGGGCGGCGACGACTTCGACCAGCGTGTAATGGATTGGCTGGTGGCCGAGTTCAAGCGCGATCAGGCGATCGACTTGAGCAAGGATCCGATGGCGATTCAGCGTCTCAAGGAAGCGGCCGAAAAGGCGAAGATGGAGCTGTCGAGTGCGAACAGCACCGACATCAACCTGCCCTTCATCACCGCCGACCAGTCGGGCCCGAAGCACCTGAACTACTCGCTCACGCGCGCCAAGTTCGAACAGCTCGTGGACGACCTGATTCAGCGCACCCTCGAGCCCATGAAGAAGGCGCTCAAGGATGCCGGCATGCAGCCCAGCGAAGTCGACGAGATCATTCTCGTGGGCGGTTCCACACGTATTCCGAAGATTCAGCAGGTCGTGAAGGAGTTCTTCGGCAAGGAACCCAACAAGGGCGTAAACCCGGACGAAGTCGTGGCCGTTGGTGCCGCCATTCAGGGCGCGGTGCTTACCGGTGAGCAGAAGGACGTGCTGCTGCTCGACGTGACACCGCTGTCGCTCGGCATCGAAACACTCGGTGGCGTGATGACGGTACTCATTCCGCGCAACACGACCATCCCCACGAAGAAGGCGGAGACGTTCTCCACCGCCGACGACAACCAGACGACGGTTGAGATTCACGTGCTGCAGGGCGAGCGCGAACTGGCCGTGTACAACCGCACGATCGGCAAGTTCCAGCTCACGGGTATCCCGCCCGCTCCGCGTGGCATGCCGCAGGTCGAGGTCACGTTCGACATCGACGCCAACGGCATCCTGCATGTGACGGCGCGCGACAAGGCGTCGGGCAAGGAAACCAAGATCCGCATCGAAGCGTCCAGCGGTTTGTCCGATGGCGACATAGACAAGATGGTCAAGGACGCCGAAAAGAACGCGGGCGAAGACAAGCAGCGTCGCGAAGAAATCGAGACGCGCAATCGCCTCGACTCGCAGACGTACGAAGTCGAAAAGAACGTGAAGGAGTGGGGCGAGAAGGTGCCGGCCAACCTGAAGGAGCGGATCGACGCGTCGATCGAACGGTCGCGGAAGGCACTCCGCGGCGACGACATGGCCGAGATTCGGGCCGCGCAGGAAGAGCTGACGAAGGCGTACAGCGAAGCTGGACAGGCCTTCTACCAGCAGCAGTCGACGGACGGTGCCGCCCCCGAGGGTGGTGAAGCACCGGCCGCTGAGCCGGCCGCAGGCGGCGCGAAGGCCGACGATGTGGTCGAAGCCGACTACGAGATCGTCGACGACACCAAGAAGTAGGCGCCACCTGTTTGGTTGAAGGCACCGGATTCTCGCGGAAACTGAAAGCGGGGGTCCGGTGTCTTATCGTATCGCAGGATGTAGGTCAGTTTTATGCAGCACTTCGCTCGCACCGCATTCACCGGGTTTAGACACATGGCTTCTCGTTTCTCCCGATTCCGCTTCGCCGCTGCCGCGGCGGTGAGCTTTTCCGCCGGCGTAGTCTTCGCATCCGGCATGAACTGGACGAAGATCAGCTGGGCGCAGGGTGGCACGACGTCGCGCTCAGCCTCCGTGCGTGGCCCCATGGCCCCCGAAGGCAGCTCGTTCGCCGATATCGCCGAGCGCGTGACGCCGGGCGTGGTGGCGGTGAACACCACGCGCACCGCCCGCCCGCGTCCGCAGGCTCGCAGTCGCGCACCGCAAGGAATGGAAGACTTTCTCGAGCAGTTCGGACCGCAGCAGCCACGGCAGCAGCGCGGCGAAGGCTCGGGATTCATCGTAACGCAAGACGGTTACATCGTCACCAACAATCACGTGGTGGCCGACGCCGACCAGGTGTCGATCACGCTCAGCGATGGTCGCACCTTCAAGGCGAAGGTGGTCGGCACCGACTCCACCACCGACGTCGCCGTGGTGAAGATCGACGCCAAGGGGCTCCCCACGCTCGCGATCGGCAACGACGAAACGACGCGCATCGGCGACTGGGTGCTCGCCGTCGGTAACCCGCTGGGCCTCGACTTCACCGTGACCGCCGGCATCATCTCGGCCAAGGGACGTGGCTCGGAAATCCAGCTACCGAACGCCGGTAACTTCACGATCTCCGACTTCATCCAGACCGACGCCGCGATCAATCCGGGCAACTCCGGTGGCCCGCTCATCAATCTGCGCGGCGAAGTGATCGGCTTGAACAGCGCGATCGCCAGTCAGACGGGCTTCTACTCGGGCTACGGCTTCGCGATTCCGATCACGCTGGTGAAGGCGGTCACCGATGACCTGATCAAGGAAGGGCGTGTGCGCCTGCCGGTGATGGGTGTGTCGGTCGGTCGCATCGATCCGGAAGACGCCGGCATCAATGGCCTAGCCCGTGTGGCGGGCGTGAAGGTAGCGGGCTTCAACCCGGCCGACGGTGGCCCGGCGAAGGCCGCTGGCATCGAAGTTGGCGACATCATCATCACGGTCGACGGCAAGCCGGTCGACCGCGTGAGCTCACTGCAGCGAGTAGTGCGTTCGCGCCGTGTGAACGATGTGGTGCCGGTGGAAGTGATGCGCTTCGGCACGAAGAAGAGCTTCAAGGTGAAGCTGGTGGAAGCCGAGGCGATCAGCCGCGTGGCCGCGCTGCCGGAAGCTGCTGCGAAGGCGGTGCCGGCCGCGGGCAAGCTTGGCATCACAGTCGAAGCCATTCCGGCTGATGTGTCCGAGCGGATGAAGCTCGACGGTCGTGGCGTGCGCGTGTCGAATGTCGCCGAAGACGGCCCGGCGCGCGACAAGCTCGCCGCCGGCAGCGACATCGTGCTCGAGGTGCTCTACCCAACACCGCGTCGCGCCGTGAAGACGGTGAACGACCTGCAGGGCGTGCTCTCCGGCCTCAAGGACGGCGACTACGTGAGCTTACTGGTGCAGAACATGGACCCGCGCGTGGGTCAGCGCGTGGTGAACATCCGCGTGGGCGGCTGATCGCTCGCCGATCGGCTCAGCGGGACCACAACGGGCGGTGTCGCACAAGCGACGCCGCCCATTGTTCTTGCGGCGTACTCGTTATGTTGTGGAAGCAGTTTGCGGACGTGGCGAAATTGGTAGACGCACCAGCCTTAGGAGCTGGCGGGGCGACCCATCCCGGTTCGAGTCCGGGCGTTCGCATGGTGATTCTTCGCGGTGAGTATGTGATGCCGCGGTTTCGGAACAGCTCGGCCGCGAATTGACGCGAATGTCCACGGATCTCACCGGCGCGCTTCCACACCACGTCGACGCGACGTCATCCAATAGGATTTTTGCTGTTCATCCGCGAGCGCTCGCGCCGATCCGCGGTAAGGCTTTTGGTCAGAGCCCCGTAAGTGAACGGCCTGACCGCGCATTGACGCGAACGACCGAGGATCAACAACCTCCGGGTCACCGCTTCAAGAAAGCCTCCACCGCCGGCCACACCACATCGGGGCGCTCGGCGTAAGCGAAATGCGCCGCGCGCGGCACACGCACCAGCGTCGCGTTCGGCAGTGAAGAGATCCATTCCTCGACCAGATCCATCGGGATCGCCTCCTGCTCGCCGTGAATCACCAGCGTGGGCACCCGCAGTGTCCGCAGCTGCGGCCGGATATCCCAATCGCCGTACGAACCCATCACCAGCCGATTCGTGGTCGTGAGGCCAAAGCGAATGCCGCGCGCATCGGACGCACACAGGTCAGCATGAATCATCGGCAGCGTGCGTGCCGGCTCGGCAAGACGCGGCACCATCGCCGCACGCCAGTAGTCGCGGCAGGCCGACCGGATGTCCTCGTCGCTGGTGGCCCGCTGCAATCGGCGATTGGCCTCGGCCGACTGACGCCGCAGCATGCTGTCCATGCGCGCCGCCGAGTTCTTGGCGAAACGCGCCCAGAACTCGCCGCGCCGCGGCGGCACTGGGCCGATGAGAATCATCCGGCGCATGTGCTCTGGATGCGCGATGGCGTATGTCGCCGCGAGCAACGGTCCATACGAATGCGCGATCAGCGTGAGACGGTCGATGCCGAAGTGTACGCGAACGGCCTCCAGGTCGGCGATTTGCTGCGTCGCGGAGAGCGTCGTGGTATCGGTGGGCAACGTCGACCGACCGGCCCCGCGCTGGTCATAGAAGATCACCGTGTGCATTAGGGTGAGCGGTACGAAGTCTCCTGCGATGCTCTCGAGGTCTACGCCCGGGCCGCCGTGGATCGCGACCAGCGTATCGGTGCCGCGACCCGCACTCCGATAAAACAAGCGGGCGCCGTCGGGCGCGGTCACGTAGCCCGCACGTTGCGCCGCTAACGGCGACACCATCGGGAGCAGGAGAGACAGCACGAACCCGGCGATGATCGCGCGGGGCGTAGACCGGGGCATACTCATCGTCGATACTCGCCAATCATGGGGAGAAGCTGAGACCCTCCCCCAAGCTATTCAGCAACCACCAGCCGCGGGCGTATCTTTCCCCGGCCAGCCACACGGTGACCACTCTCCCCCGCCCGCCACTCGACCATGCCCGTCTACGTGTACGAAACCATCCCGCAGTCCGAGGCCGAGTTCCCGCAGACGTTCGAATTGCGCCAGTCGATGTCGGAGCCCTGCCTCACCGCGCATCCGGACACCGGCGCGCCGGTGCGACGCGTGCTCTCGGGTGGTCTTGCCACGTTCACTGGCGCGGCGGCGGCGGTGCCAATGCGGGGCGGTGGCGGGTGTGGGTCGGGCTGCGGCTGCGCCTCCTGAGCAACCGATGATCACCGGCGCTGTTGCCATCGAGCAGTGGGACTTGGTGGAGCCCTTCGAAATCGCGCGTGGTGTGATGACGGCGATTCCCTTGGTCATGCTCACGCTCACCGATAGCGCGGGCAACGTGGGCCGAGCGGAGGCGGCGGGCGTCGACTACGACGGCGAAACGCCGGAGATGCTGCAGGCGCAGGTCGAGTACGTGCTGCCGCTGGTCGTGGCGGCCGCACCGGGCGACACGGTGAATGACGCGACGCTGCAAGCCGTGCAGGAGTTGCTCCCCTCGGGGGGCGCGCGCAACGCCATCGACTGCGCGCTCTGGGATCTGCGCGCCAAGCAGTCGGGCATCCCCGCCTGGCGACAGGCGAATCTCCCGCCTTTGCTTCCGCTCACCACCGTGTTCACGCTCGGACTCGGCAGCGAATCTGATACGCGTCGTAAAGCGCGGGCGGCGCGGGGCTATCCGTTGCTCAAGATCAAGTGCGACGCCGATCGTCACATCGACGTCGTACGATGGGTGCGCGAAGAACATCCCACCGCGCGCATCGCCGTCGACGCCAATCAATCCTGGACCCGTGAGCTGCTCGAACGCGTCCTGCCGCCGTTGGCCGCACTCGGCGTCGAGATGGTCGAGCAACCGGTGAAGCGATTCGAGGACGCGCAGCTCGACGGGCTGCAGTCACCACTGCCTCTGGCCGCCGACGAGTCGTGTGTCGATCGCGAATCTTTGGCCGCGCTGTTCGGGCGATATCAGTTCATCAACATCAAGCTCGACAAGTGCGGCGGTCTCACCGAAGCGCTGAAGATGTCGACTGAGGCACTCGCGCACGGACTGCAACTCATGGTGGGCAACATGTGCGGCACGTCGTTGGGGATGGCACCGGGCTTTCTCGTGGGGCAGCGCTGCGGCTACGTCGACCTGGATGGCCCGCTGCTGCAATCGCGCGATCGCGACCATGCCATCGTGTTCACTGACGGCGTGATGCAGCCGCCCCTGCCTGCGCTTTGGGGCTAATTCAGGGCACCGCAAACCGCCCGAGACCGATCAATGCGATGTCGTGCGACGTGGTACCGTGCTGGACGAGATCGGCGCAAATCTCGCCGATCACACTGCAAAATTTGAAGCCGTGCCCCGAACAGGGTGACACCAGTAGGACTTCCGGCGCGTCCGGGGCGCGATCGATGATGAAGTGCTCGTCGGGCGTGTTCGTGAAGAGGCACACGGCCGACGACCGCATCGCACCGTTGGCTGCGGGAAAATAGCGGGACACGGCGTCACGCAGTGCCGTTTCGTCACGGGCATGACAGACGCGGTCTACGGTATCCGGATGCACGCGCTCGTGGAGATGGTGATAGCGCCCAATCTTGAAGCCGGGCACGCCGTATTCGGGGAAGCCGTAGTAGATGCCCTCGTCGGCTTCGAGCACGAAGACCGGAAACGCCGACGGCGCGAAGCGGGCGCGGTCGGCGATGTCGAACCAGCCGAGCACCTGGCGTTCGGGTACGAGCAGCGAGCGTAGTGCGGGAGCTAGCTCCGGCATCCATGGTCCGGCGGTCAGAACGAGTTGGGCGGCCTCGTACTCCCCGCGATCGGTGCGTACGCGCACGGTCCCGCCGCTGGCCGTGTAGTCGCGCACGCGCTCCCGCGCGCGAACGTCGGCGCCCAGCGATCGAGCGCGGTCGACGTAGGCCTGAATACAGCGCTCCGGGGTGAGAAATCCGGCGTCGGGCTGATACACGGCCATCGCGTTTGCCGCCGGCTGCCATCCCGGAAAGCGCGACGCCAGCGCCGACGCGTCGAGCACCTCATGCGGCAAGGCGTGTTCGCGGCAGCTGCGGAGCGATCCCTCGAACACCTGACTGCCGGCATATCCCACGTCGAGCCCGCCGGTGACATGCAGCAGTGGCTCGTCAAGGCCGCGCTCGAGTTCGCGCCAGAGGGTAAACGCGCGGCGCAGCAACGGCACGTATGATGGATCCTCGAAGTACGCCAGGCGGATAATGCGGGTGAGCCCGTGCGACGAGCCGAACCCATGCCCGAGGTCGTGCTGTTCAAGGGCCAGCACACGCAGACCACGGAAAGCAAGGTGATACGCCGCGGCGCTGCCCATACCGCCAACGCCGGCGACGATCACGTCGAAATCACGAATCACTAATGCTGACCTCGGCTATACGAAGCAAACGATACGTCCCTGCATCTCGTCCCCGCATACGTGGACAAAACTTAACACTTCGGGTCCAAGCGCACGGAAACTGCTCCGAAAAGTATTATTCGTCCCCCGCCGGGGTGGTAAATCCCTCAAAGCTGAGAGAGATTCACCACGTCACGTTACCGCAAAGTGACATTGGCGCAGGTACCCGCGTCAGCATATCCCTATTTTTGGAAGGAGTCTTGATGTTTCACCGAGCGATCATTCGTCGCTTGGCGGTCATCGCCGCCGTTCTGCTGGTCGCCCTCCCGTCGCGTGCGCTGTTCGCACAGACCGGAACGATCAGCGGCAAGGTGACTGATGCCGCCACCGCGCAACCCATTGCCGACGCTCGCGTCGTCATTGCGGGAACCACGTTCGAGGCGCAGACCAACAAGGACGGCGACTACCGCCTCACCAACGTGAAGCCCGGCCGTACGGGCGTTTCCGTGTTCCGCCTGGGCTACAAAGCGTCGCGCGACAGCGTGATGGTGGTGGCGGGCCAGACCGCCACGCTGAACGTCAAGATGGCGCAGTCGGTCATCAACCTGTCCGAAGTCGTCGTGACGGGCACGGCGGGTAACCGAGAACGCAAGGCGCAGGCTGCGCTCGTGGCCTCCGTCTCGGCCGCCGACATCATCAAGGACGCGCCGATCACCAGCGTGGCCAATCTGCTGCAGTCGCGCGTGCCCGGTGTCGCGCTGAGTTCGCAGTCCGGCACCAAGGGTACGGCCACGCAGATCCGCATCCGCGGCGCGTCGTCGATCAACTTGTCGAACCAGCCGCTGCTGTTCATCGACGGCGTTCGGATCAATGAGGGCCAGATCGGCTCGGGACAGTCCGGTCAGCAGTTTGACCGCATGAACGACCTGAACCCGGAAGAGATCGAGAGCATCGAAGTGGTGAAGGGACCGGCCGCCGCGACGCTGTACGGCGCCGATGCTTCCGCCGGCGTAATCCAGATCATCACCAAGAAGGGTCGCGCGGGCTCCAATAGCTTCCAGCAGAGCCTGCGCTTGGAGACGGGTTCGTCTGATGCGCGCTACACGCCGCCCGCCAACTACGGTGCGTGTACGGCCGCCCTTATTCTCTCGACGAGCACCAACCCGCTCTGCCGCGGCAAGAACGTTGGCGATCTCGTCAACGACAACCCGTTGGCCCGCGTCGGTGGCTTCCAGACGGGTACCGCACGCGTGTTCAACTACAGCGCGCGTGGCGGTGGCCAGAATTACGGATACAACTTGTCGTATGGTTCGGACAACTCGGAAGGCACGTTGCCGAACAATAAGTACAATCGATACAACGTCCGCACGAACGTGAACTACGTCGCCAACTCGAAGCTCAACTTCGACATCGGACTGGGTCTCGTGCAGAGCAAGATTGACCTCCCCGACAACGACAACAACATCTTCGGTTGGTTGGGCGGCGGTCTCCTGGGCAGCCCCCTGACGCGCAATGACTCGCCGACGGGTCAGCTCACCCAGGACGGCTGGTACAGCAACCGCCACTACAACGCGATCAACGCGATCGAGCGCAGCCTGCTCACCAAGCGCGTGACCACGTCGATCACGGCCAACTACGCGCCGACCACCTGGTTCACCAATCGTGTCACGGGCGGCCTGGATTACGCGTCCGACAACCAGCGCAGCTTCTTTCCCAAGAACGACAGCCTTTGGTACGGCGGTCTGACCGACGGCGGAAGCAATGCCTCCACCTCTCGCGGCGCCGAACGCTATACGTTCGACTACCTCGGTAACATGAAGAAGCAGCTCGGCTCGGATTGGGAAACCAACCTGTCGTTCGGCCTTCAGGTGATCTCCACTCGCAACACGCTGCTCACGGCGACCGGCATCGGCTTCGTGACGAATGCGAACAACTCTGTTGGGTCGGCGGCGACCACCACCGGTGGTGGCGGCTTCACCGAACAGCGTCAGTTCGGCTACCTCTCGCAGCTGCAGATCGGCAACCAGAACAAGCGCTTCCTACAGGTCGGTGTCCGCGTCGACAAGAACTCGTCGTTCGGTACCACCGCCCCGGCGTTCGTCCTGCCCAAGATCGGTGGTAGCTGGGCGATTTCCGAAGAAAACTTCTTCGAGCCGCTTTCGGGCATCTTCAACACGATGCGTCTCCGCGCCGCCTACGGCACCACGGGTCGCTCGCCCAACCCGGGCGACGCACTCACCACGCTGTCCGCCGCGTCGTACAACATTTCTGGCTCCACGAGCGCGGGCGCCATTCCGGGCAACCCCGGCAATGCCGACCTCAAACCGGAGCGTGGCAGCGAGTTCGAAGCTGGTCTGGACGCTGGGTTTTTCGACAACCGCGTGTCGGCCGAGCTCACGTACTTCAAGAAGCAGACGAAAGACTTGATCATCGCGCGTCCGATTCCGCCGTCGCTGGGTTTCTCGTCGAACCCGCTGGCGAACATCGGCTCGGTGGAGAACAGCGGACTTGAGCTCGCCCTGAACATCAGTGCACTCAATACGCAGAACGTGCGCTGGGATATCCGCGCTGGTGCCAACACGCTCCACAACGAACTGACCAGCCTCGGCGACGGCGCCAATAGGGTGCTCCCGTTCAACCTTGGCGGCGCGGGCCGGACGATTGTCGGCCAGCAGCTCGGTGTGTTCGTGTCCAAGAAGATCGAATCGGTTGACCTGGCCACTGGCAAAGTCATTGTCAGCGATACGCTGGCCCCGATGGGTAACCTATTCCCGACGTTGGAGTGGAACCTTTCGAACACCGTCACGCTGTTTAAGAACTTGCGTGTGTCGGCGCTGCTCGACGCGAAGCGTGACTTCCTCGTGCAGAACTTCACGGCCTTCTTCCGGGAAACGCAGTTGGTTCGTTCCAACTTGCGTCTCGATCCGACGGCGTTGTCGCCTGAGGAGCGCCTGCGTCGCTACGGCAATCCGACCTCCGGTCAGCCGGCGTTCGTGACCAACAAGGGCAACAACGCCACCGTGAACGACGTCATCGACTCCTACCTCGAGAAGGGCGACTTCATTCGCCTGCGCGAAGTGTCCGCCACCTACACGCTGCCCTCGGCGCTGATGAAGCGGATTGGCAACCGCGTGCAGAGCGCGTCGCTGACGTTCGCCGTGCAGAACGTGAAGTTGTGGAGCGACTACTCTGGAGCTGACCCGGAGATCAACGCGCAGACCAACGCGTTCTCGCGTCAGGACTTCCTGACGACGCCGAATCCGCGGAACACGGTCCTGCGTTTCAACCTCACCTTCTAACCGCGACTTGCTCATGAAGAAGATCCAACGCGCGGTTTCGCGCACAGTAGTCGGATCAGCGCTGGTGCTTGGCGCTGCCGCCTGCTCCGACCAGTTCCTGACGGTCACCAACCCCAACGTCATCGACGCGGCGACGGTCGATCCCGCATCGGGGTCGGCGACGCTCGCGCTGTCCGCTCAGCAGAACTTCGCCACCGCGTATGGCTGGCTGGCGATGTACGGCGGCTGGTTCACGGGGGAAGTGAACGTCTCCGACACCTTCCCCACGCGCAACGAGTTCGGTTTCCGGACCATCTCCGACCTGAACGGCTCCCTCAACACGGACGTGTGGGCGCCGATTTCGCTAGCGATCGCGTCAGCGAAGACGGTCCTTGACCTCGATCTGCCCACGCCGACAACCAACATCAACCTCGCACGTGCGGCCACGTTCCGCGGTTTTGCGATCCTGCAGATGGCGAGTGATTTCTGCACCGGGACGCTGTCCTCGGGCGCGGAGCTGACCACGACGCAGCTACTCGATTCGGCCTCGTTCTGGCTCACGCGTGGCGTTGATGTGGGCAAGGCCAACGCATCGGCCGACGGCATTGCGCTGTCGAACGCGGCGCTCGTTGGCCGTGCCCGCGCCAAGCTGCAGAAGGGGGACAACGCCGGCGCTGCCGCCGACGCCGCTCTGGTGCCGTCGGGCTTCGAGTACAACATGCGTTATACGGACGACGCCAACAGCCGTACGCGCCTGTCGAACCGGCTATACCAGTTCAGCTTCGATCGCGGCTCGATCAGCGTGGCTCCGTGGTATCGCCAGAATGACCCGCGCGTGCCGAGTAGGGCGCCGGGCAGCGGAACCGCTGGCCCGCAGGACGCCGTTCCGGGCGGGTTCTACCAGCAGGCGAAGTTCACGGGGTATGCGTCGAACATTCGCCTCGCTTCGAAGCTGGAAGCCGATTACATCGCGGCCGAGGCGTCAGCCAATGTCGCGACGCAGCTGGCGCTGATCGCGGCCCGTCGTTCGGCTAACGGCCTCGCGGCTTATGCCGGGGCTACGGATGCCGCGAGCGTCAAGACCGAACTGTACAACCAGCGAGCGATGGAGTTCTTCCTGGAAGGGAAGCGCGTGGCCGACTTCCGGCGCTCGCCCGCGTCGGTCGTCAGCATCACCGCTGCGGGTCAGCCGTATTTCAAGCCGGGCTACGCCAACACGGGTACCCAGACCTGCTATCCGTTGCCGCGCGCCGAGCGCGACAACAACCCGAATACGGCCGGCAAGTAAAGCATCCCGTCGGATACTAGTATAAAAAACGGGCGCCGGGGAACTCCTCGGCGCCCGCTTTTTTCAACGCGCAAAACCGTCAAGCACACTTGACACTCGTGCTGTAAAGAATGGTTGACAGTTGCGTGAATCAGTCGCACCTTATGTTCAGTAGACCCATCGGTACAACAACATCTGCCACGTGGCAGCAAGCGCAGGAACCTGTCATCGTTTTCTGCGTTCAGCAGGCGAGGGTGTTGTGCTCCCGTTGTCCGAACCGCGGCTGAAGTCATCCCGCCTGACCACCGTTTTGATGAGTTTCCGTCCCGGCATGAGTCTTTCAACGCAGCCGATGCTGCCCAGGGTAGCATGATCGTGAACGCGTCTCTGGACGACGCGTCCGAATGCGCCCGCATCACGATGGTGCATGCGCGTACCTTCTCGCTGGCGAGCAAACTGCTCCCGGCATCGAAGCGGCGTGCGGCCTACGCGCTGTACGCGTTCTGCCGGATCGCCGACGACCTCGTCGATCAGGCCGACCACGATAACGTGTCTGAGCTGGCCTTCCAGCTTGACGCCTACCGAAACGACCTGCAGGCCGCCCTCGACGGGCGCCCCAGCGGGCCAGTGTTCCGTGAGGTGGCGTGGGTGGCCCGGGAATACGCGGTGTCACCCGCCCCGCTGTTCGAATTGCTCGACGGCGTGCGACGCGACCTCGAGGCGCATACCTACGCCACCTGGCCGGAGCTCGAGCAGTATTGCGAAGGCGTCGCCAGCTCCGTGGGCGAGATGTGCACCTACGTGTTCGGCGTTCCCGCCGGCCCGACGATGCTCACCCAGGCCATCCAGTACGCCCGGACGCTCGGCACCGCCATGCAGCTCACCAACATCCTTCGTGATGTCGGGGAAGACGCCCAGCGCGGCCGCTGCTACCTCCCGGCGGAGGACATGGCGCGGTTCGGACTGACGCCGCAGGATGTGCTCACGCGGGGCCCGGAGCTGGCGCGCCATGCTGGCTGGGCGCCGCTCATGGCGTATGAAGTGAGCCGAGCCCGGGCGCTGTACGTGGCCGCCTTGCCGGGCATCGCGCTGCTTGATGGCGACGCCCAGCGCTGCGCGGCGGCCTGCGCCAATGGCTACGCGGGTATCCTCACGGCCATCGAAGCGCAGCATTATGACACGATTTCGACCCGCGCGCGCATAGGTCGTCTCGCGCGCGTCGGCATCCTCTGGAATGCCTGGCGTTATCGTGCGCCGGCGCCTGATCTCTCCGCCTTGGGGCACGGTCCGCGGATCGTGTGGGAACCCAACGCCGTGGCTTCCAACGCCGATTCCCTGATCCGACTGGCCTGAGGGGCTCCTCGTATGACCGCTTCCACCGACCTTCGGGATAGCCTGCGGGACAGCTCACCGTCCACGCTACTCAAAATTGCCGGCCTCACCCTCCTCGGGCACGCGTTCTTCAGCGCGTTCTCGGCCTTCGCGTTCGCGACGTTTCTCGTGCCGCCCTATCCGGAGTGGCTGCAGACCGCGCAGAATCAGAAGGTGATGGCCGTGGGCTTCGCCTACGGTGGTGCCACCACCGTCACGCTCGGCGCCGTCGCCGGTCTGGCCTTTCTCGCCCACTGCATTGGCAGTCGGCGGGCGTTGCTCGTGTTCGTCGTGTCGTTCTGCCTGGCTTTCATCTCGGAATACGCCGGTACCGTCACCGACTATCCGTTCGGCGCCTACGAATACACGAGCCAGCTGGGCTACAAGATGTTCGGCCGGGTGCCGTTCAACATCCCGACCTCGTGGTTCTACATGTTGGTGGCGTCGCTGGCCATCTGCGGCCGCTTCCTGCCGGCCAAGGACGACAACGTGTCGAAGTGGTACTGGGCGCTCATGGGTGGGCTGGTGCTCACCGCGTGGGACGTGTCCATGGACCCGGCGATGGTGAAGACGAACCACTGGTTCTGGCAGATGGGTAGCCTCGCCGACCGCTCGGCCTTCGAGCAGCTCATCGGAAAGCCCATCTTTTTCGGTATGCCGCTCACCAACTGGCTGGGCTGGCTGTTCACCGGCATCATCGTGGCGCGCGTGATGCTCGCCATCGTGCCACCCACCGTGTGGGCTGCTAAGGTATCGCCTCATCGCCTGCCGATCACGCTGTACGCGTTGAATGGGTTGCTGCCGCTGGCGATCTGTTTCCGTCAGGATATGGTGCTGGCCGGCGTGCTGGGCACGATCGCCATGGCGATTCCGCTTTGGGCCGCCCTCCGGAACGAGCCGCGGCTCATCGGCAATGCCGGCGCGGCGCCCGTTGGTCGCGTCGCGGTCTCGGGCCGCTGATGCCGCCATTGCTCCGCTGGCGTGCGGGCACCGACAGCACGGCCAATGCGTTAACCTCATGAATGGCGTGATGGACCGACTCATCCCGATCTTCGATTCCGACGCGCTGCCGATCGGCATTCTGGTCCTGATCGTGATCGAGGCGGCGGTGCTGTATGTGTGGCAGCGACGGAATCCATCGTCGCCGCTCGGCTCGCCGAACACCGCCCGCATCGTGTCGTTTCTCGGCGCCGGTGGGTCGCTGGTGGCGGCAATGATTTTTCATCGTCGCCCGGAACCGTCTCCCGAGGGCTTTGCGCTGGCCATGCTGGCGGCGCTCGTGATTCATCTCTGGCATATTACCGTGCTTCTGCGCCGCTGAGCATCGCGGCGGAGCGGCGCTCCCCGCTTTCTTCAGCACCTCGGTTCATGCGCATTGTTGTCATCGGCAGCGGCTTTGGCGGACTCGCCGCAGCCATTCGCCTGCAGGCACAGGGCCACGACATCACGATTGTCGAGAAGCTCGACAAAGCCGGTGGCCGCGGGTACGTGTTCGAACAGGATGGCTTTACGTTCGACGCTGGCCCGACCATCATCACCGCGCCGTGGCTCATAGACGAGCTGTTCGCGCTGACGGGCAAGAAGACCGAAGACTACATCACACTCAAGCTCCTCGACCCGTTCTACAATATCCGGTTCGAGGACGGCTCGGTCTTTCACTACAACGGCGACCGCGACGACATCGTGCGTCAGGTGGGTGAGTTCAACCCCGACGACGTTGCTGGGTACATGAAGTTCCGCGAGAAAGCGTGGGAGATCTTCAACGTCGGGATGCCGCTGATCGACAAGCCGTTTCTCACGGCGGGCTCGATGATCAAGATGCTCCCCGACCTGATCCGCACCCGATCCGATGTGTCGGTGGCGGACCTCGCCGATAAGTACCTCAAGGATGAACGCCTACGGCAGGTGTTCTCCTTCCATCCGCTGCTGGTGGGTGGCAATCCGTACAAGACGTCGTCGATGTACGCGCTGATCCACAAGCTGGAGCAGCAGTGGGGCGTGCTGTTCGCGATGGGCGGCACGGGCGCGCTGGTGCGGGCGCTGGTTCAGGCGTTCGAAGATTTGGGCGGCACGATTCGTTTCGAAAGTGAAGTGAAGGAGATCACGGTCGACTCGGCGCGTCGCCGGACCACCGGCGTGAAGCTCGTGAGCGGTGAGGCGGTGAAGGCCGACGCCGTGGTGTGCAACGGCGACGTGGCGCAGGCCTATCGCACGCTGCTACCGCCTGAAGCCCGGCCGTCCATGAGCAATGCGAAGGTGGAGCGCATGCGCTTCTCCATGTCACTGTTCGTCATCTACTTCGGCACCGACAAGCAGTACGAGAACATCGCGCACCATGAGATCATCATGGGCCCGCGCTACAAGGCGCTGCTGGAAGACATCTTCGAGAAGAAGATTCTCTCCGACGATTTCTCGTTGTACCTGCACCGCCCCACCGCCACCGATCCTTCGCTGGCGCCGCCGGGACACGACTGCTGGTACGTGCTCTCGCCGGTACCCCATCTGGGCGGCGACGTGGACTGGGCAGCCGTGGGCGACCGCTACCGCGACCGGATTATGGGCTACCTCGAGGAGCGCTATATGCCCAACCTCAGCCAGCACATCGTCACCGAGCGCCGAATCGACCCGCGCTACTTCGAGAAGACGCTGAACAGCTATCTCGGGAGCGCCTTCGGCCCCGAGCCGGTGCTCACCCAGTCGGCGTACCTGCGCCCGCACAACGTCAGCAAGGACATTCCGAACCTGTATTTCTGTGGCGCCGGCACGCATCCGGGCGCGGGACTTCCCGGCGTGATCTCCAGCGGCAAGATCGTCGCGGAGCTCATCGGCGGGGCACCGGCCCGGGCCGCCGCTCCGGCCCCCGAGCTGTCCCTACGCTGAAGGTTCCCGGCCGAAAAGCATGAGGCGGCTGTTTCACCGCTGGCCGTCTCCCCCGATCGCAGGGCGGCTGTTCGGAGTTTTCCCGACGGCGGCCCTGTTTTCGCAGTTCACCCCGACTCCCTGCCTCACTTAGATTCCGCCAAATGACCATCACCATTACCCCGACCGAGAGCGCGGGAGTCTCGCGCCGGATGCAGATCTCGGTGCCGGCTGACACCGTCGCGTCCTACGAAGAAAAGGCGGCGCGCAAGTACGCGACGCAGGCCCGTATTCCCGGCTTCCGCCCCGGCAAGGCTCCGGCCGCGATGGTGCGCAAGCGCTACGCCGCTGAAGTCCGTCAGGAAGCGATCGAGCTCGCGATGAACGACGCGTTCCGCGAAGCGGTCGAGCGTGAAGGGCTGAAGCTCGCCGCGCAGCCACATGTGCACGATCTCAAGGCCGAACCGGGCCAGCCGCTCGAGTTCGAGTTGCATTGCGAAGTGCGCCCCGAACTCGCGCTCGAGAAGCTCGAAGGCTTCACGGTGGCCCGTCGCGACTCGGTCGTGACCGACGACCTGATCGAAGAGCAGATCGAGAAGATCCGCGAGCAGAAGGCGGATTGGGCGCCGGTCGAAGACAAGCCGGCCCCCGGTGACATGGTCACCGTAATGCTCTCCACGGCCGACGCCGATGGCTCCCTGCCTGAAGGCAAGGAGTACCGTCTCGTGCTCGGCGGCGGACAGGCCATCGCCGGCATCGAAGAGCTCATCATGGAAACGGTGCCTGGGGGCACCACCGAGCGTCAGGTGCGTTGGCCCGAAGACTTCCCCGACGAATCGCAGCGTGGCGCCACGAAGCTCGTGCGCGTCGTGCTCACCGACGTGAAGCGCAAGTCGCTCCCGGCGCTCGACGACGCGTTTGCGCGCGAGATTGGCGACTTCGATACCGTGCAGATCCTTCGCGACGCCGTGCGTGCCGACATGGGCGAGCACTCGAAGCGTGAAGCCGATGCCGAAGTGCGTGGACAGATCATCGACCAGATCGTCGAGGCCAACCCGTTCGACGTGCCGAAGGCGTGGGTGATGCAGCTGGTCGACGGCTACATGCAGATGTACGGCGTGCCTGAGGCCGAGAAGCAGCGCTTCACGCAGGAATTCATTCCGATGGCCGAGCGTCAGGTGCGTCGCGATCTGATCATCGACACGATCGCCGAGCGTGAGTCGCTCACCGCGAGTGCGTCGGCGGTGGATGCCCGCATCGAGGAGCTCGCGAAGGCCCGGAACGTGGATCCAGGCCAAGTGTACGCGCAGCTGCAGAAGTCGGGTCGTTTGCAGGAGATCGAGCGTGAGCTCACCGAAGACCGCGTCTTCGGCTGGCTGCTCGAGAAGAATCCGGTCACGACGGCGTAATCACACGATCCCCGTTCGATACACCGTCCGACCAACCGTTTCAGGAGAGTCGTAGCATGGCATCGATTTACATGCCGTACATCATCGAGCGCTCAAGCCGTGGCGAGCGCACGTATGACATCTTCTCGCGCCTCTTGATGGACCGCATCGTGTTCCTGGGGTCGCCGATCAACGACGACGTCGCGAACATCATCATCGCGCAGATGCTGTTCCTCGAGGCCGATAACCCCGAGAAGCCGATCCACCTCTACATCAACTCGCCGGGCGGCAGCGTGTCTGCCGGTCTGGCGATGTACGACACCATGCAGTTCATCAAGGCACCGGTGCACACCACGTGCATGGGGATGGCCGCCAGCATGGGCGCGTTCCTGCTTTGCGCCGGCGCCGCCGGTCATCGCAGCGCGCTGCCGCACTCGCGCATCATGATCCACCAGCCGTCGCAAAATGGTGGCGGTGGCTCGGCGTCGGATATCGAAATCCAAGCGCGCGAGATTCTGTATCTCCGCTCGAAGATGAACGAGCTCATGGCCAAGCACTCCGGCAAGCCGGTCGAGCAGGTCGAGCGCGATACCGATCGTGACCGTTTCATGAGCGCCGAAGACGCCAAGGTGTATGGCCTGGTCGACAACGTGATTCAGCATCAGGCGGAACTGGTTGCGGTAGCGAAGTAACGGAGAACTGAAAGCTCCCGAGTAAGCAGGGGGGAGGGTATCAGGTAGGAGGGAGCAGGAACCGCGTGCGGTTCACCTGCTTCGTCCTCCAAGTTCAAGGGGTCAGAGTCGGGGGGCGGCGGGGGGGGAAGAAGCAGGACCCCAGAAAACAAAAAACCCCCCCCCCC